>SDWK01001035.1 GCA_004195335.1 Shewanella sp. | reverse complement strand
CATTGTCATCCACCCAACAGATATCCAGCTGGCCCATCGAAAATTTTGGCGCCATGACTGTGAGCTGACAACCACATAATCCGGCATCATGTTCGCTGGATACTAAGGAAAATGAGCAGTCAGGTGCCTTTTCATTTTCATTGATAAAAATACCAAAGCTTGCCAAATAGCGCTGAGCGGATCGTTTGCCCGATACAGGCCATGGCCAAAGGCGGATATCCATCTTATGCTCCCCTGCCGTGGCTGAAACAGGATCGAATATTCGCGTTAAGGCTCCCAGCGCTGCGGCTGTGGCGCAAGCACCGGTGGTATAGCCCTTACGAAGCTCATTGCCATGCTGACTACGACTAATTTTAGTTACCGTCACCCCATGACTCCATCTATGGGAGTGGGAGCGGCTGCGATATTAGGGTTTGAAATGTTCCACATCTTAATTTGTCCCAAAGGATAAAAGATGCTGAAAACTAGGTAGGTAAAGACACGAATGTATTCACAAAACCGAGAGCGCCCGCCCAGTTTTACAGCTGCGTTATCAAGGTGGGTATCCTGACTTCTGGATCTATGCTTGCTGCGCCTTCCCGACTATAGTCAGTGACTTTGCAGCTCGCTCCTCAGTTACAGTTGCGGGTACAGTCCGGAATTTACATCCGGTTCCCCTTTAAGCCGTGCGGCTCCTTAATAAGGTTAAAATTTTATAATGAAACTGATCTTAGTTTCACTGTGAGTTTTCACAGTAAATTCGACAGAGATAACAAAGTGGGATCTGGGTCCTATAAATCCTGGACTCGACGGGACCATTTATAAGAAAGCCCTCTTCAAAGCACGCAATAACAGCATTAATAAACAGAGGTTTATGTGCACCTACCCTATTTATGACAACTTAAATGGTTAGCGGCTGAAATATCCCTTCCCATGTAGTAGGCTTTAATACACCAATTAAAAGCGATGAAACCACGATGATAATGTTGATATTGAATGGGAAAAAAGCCGGACTTGCAGAGATCCGCCAATCTGTTCATCAATTACGTTCTCAGGGGCAAGACCTCTTAGTTCGCTGCACTTGGGAAGGGGGGGATATCGCCAGATTCGTCGATGAAGCGGTAAGCCTGAACGTCACTCGAATTATTGTCGGTGGCGGTGATGGGACGGTCAATGAGTTAGCCCATTCACTAGCGATACTTTCCAAGCGGATCGGCACTTCCAATACATCTGGCGCGCAACTCCCTGAAATGGCGATACTGCCTCTGGGAACTGCCAATGATTTTGCCACGGCATGCGGGATCCCGAGCCAAATAAGCTCGGCCCTTGAACTCGCCGTTAATGGCGCGGCGCACAGTATCGATCTGGGATTAGCCAACGGCAGGTTTTTCATCAACGTCGCTTCTGCGGGCTTTGGCGCACAGGTAACCGTAGAGACACCGGTTGAGTTGAAAAACTTACTAGGGGGACAAGCCTATTTCATCTCAGGTTTACTCCAGGCAATGAAGTTCACCCCTTACGAGGGAAGAGTCACTGCTAAAGGAGCGAATGGAGAGATGCTCTCTATTCAGGGAGCAGGCTTATTGGGTGCGATATGTAATGGCCGTATGGCCGGCGGCGGACAGCAGCTTGCCCCTCATGCCTATCTCAATGATGGTTTGCTGGATGTTTTACTGCTTGAGCACTTCCCGCCGACATCACTGAAACAGGTTGTAGATGAGTTATCTGACCCCGCTCTGGATGGTGACTATGTACAGCGTTTTCAGGCAACGGAAGTGGAGATACAATCAAAAGAACCGCTTCCCGTCAATCTGGACGGTGAGCCTACATCAGGTAGAAATCACAAGTTTTCTGTCCTGCCTGGTGCGGTAAAGCTTGTCTTACCCGATGACACTCCAATGTTAATGGCAAGCATATAGTAATGCCAGGCCGTTAAACTTACCCATTGAGTAAGATAACTCATTGATCATCACGCCCGGCATCGGTCCCCAATAATGATGGTCTTGATGGCCGTTTTTGCCAGCGTCCTGTAGGAGCAACCTGACGGATGCCAATTTGACTTGAATTTATTTCACGCAGATTAAGCAAAAATGATGCGATCAGATATAACCAGAGATAAAACCACCTATTGTGATGGGTCTAAGCACCTAAATCATTACCATCAATTTAATTCAAAGAATTGAAAGTTTAAGTTTGTACATACTCGATATGAGCCCTAAATAACTGACTTCAATACGGCGTAACTTAACCCGGCACATGAGTGTGAACGGGCTAATTATCCTACTAAATTTTAGGAGATTTATTCTGCATATCAGGTACACTCATAGTTATGCCTACAGATGGGGAAAGTGAATGAGTCAACGTACACTGCATACTTTGTTTAAACCAAAATCTGTCGCCATTATCGGAGCTTCAAATACCGATAAACGCGCAGGTAACGTGGTGATGAAAAACTTGCTTGCCGGTGGCTTTTCAGGTCCTATCATGCCGGTCACCCCTAAGTATGAAGCGGTACTCGGCGTGCTCGCCTACCCCAATATCGAAGCCCTTCCTTTAAAACCCGATTTAGCCATTATCTGTACCGCCGCCTTTCGTGTCCCAGGGATTGTGGAAACCTTGGCTCAATTTGGCTGTAAAGTGGCCATCATAATGGCCTCCGGCATGGCCAGCCATTTCAATGATGAAGGGATAAGTTTCCTGGAAGAGACTCGGCTCAATGCGAAGCGCTATGGCATGCGTATCCTGGGTCCAAACAGCTTGGGAATGATGTTGCCAAACCTTGGTTTAAATGCGAGCTTGGCCCATGTCAGTGCCCTGCCCGGCAAAATTGCCTTTGTATCTCAGTCGGCAGCAATATGCACCACGGTACTCGATTGGGCCAATAATAAGGGGATCGGCTTTTCATCGTTTATCTCGTTAGGCGATGCGACCGATATCGATTTCGATGAACTGCTGGACTACCTGGGGCGGGACTCGAAAACTAACGCGATCATGCTCTATGTCGATTCCATTAATGAAAAACGCCACTTTTTATCAGCTGCACGGGCAGCCTCACGCAATAAACCCATTTTGGTGATCAAATCGGGCCGGAGTTTAGAGGGCACAAACGCCGCTAAACTTCACACCGGTGGCGTAACGGGTAACGATGCCGTTTATGAAGCCGCTTTCAGGCGTGCAGGAATGCTCAGAGTCAACGACCTTATCGAACTGTTTGCTGCCGTCGAAACCCTCGCTCATTCCTCTCCTCTGCTTGGTGAGCGACTCGCTATCGTCAGTAATGGCGGCGGACCCGCAGTACTCGCCCTTGATCAACTCATGCTTGGCGGTGGTAAATCTGCAAGCCTCAACAGTGAAACCTTAAATTTACTCGATGAGCTGCTTCCCTCAACCTGGTCTGGACAAAACCCGATAGATATTGGCGGTGATGCCGATGCTAAGCGCTACGCTAAAGCTGTCGAGATAATGATGGACAGCGATGTCGCCGATGCGATCTTAGTACTGCATTCCCCTTCGGCACTTGGCGATAGTATCGAAATTGCCCATGCTCTGGCTGAAATGATAGCTAAACATCCAAAGAGGAACAGAGTCAACGTACTCACCAACTGGAGTGGCGAAGATTCGGCGTATCCAGCCAGAAAATACTTTAACCGTGCGGGGGTCCCTACCTATAGAACCCCCGAAGGTGCTGTAGGCGCATTTATGCATATGGTCGAGTACCGCAGAAACCAGAAATTACTACAAGAAGTCCCTCAATCTATACCCGATAATATACCTACCAATGCTGAACAAGCCAGAGACCGGCTCGCCAAAGCGCTCAGTCAAGGAAAGAGTATTCTTGAGACTCATGAGTCTCAGGAGATCCTCAGTACTATTAACCAACCCCGATGCCAAGATTGAGGGACTGATAGTACAGAAGATGGCTCTAACAGCGGGGGCACAGGAGATCCGGGTTGCAGTCATTAACGATCCCGTTTTCGGACCGGCAATTTTATTGGGAGAAGGCGGCTCAGAATGGGAGCCGACGAAAGATGCTGTAGTCGCGTTGCCTCCACTCAATATGACACTAGCCCGTTATATGGTGATACAGGCGCTAAAGACACAGAAATTACGTGACCGACACCTTCCTTTGGGGTTAGACATGCATGCCCTATGCGTCTTGTTGACTCAGATTTCTCATTTGATAATTGATTGTCCCGAAATTGCCAGTCTGGATCTTAACCCTGTGTTGTGTGCAGGTGAAAATGTCACCCTACTCGATGTTAATATTCAGCTCCACGACACACCGGTAGACAATGCATCCAGACTCGCGATATCGCCATATCCCAAAGAGCTGGAGCAAGAAGCCACCCTTAAAAATGGCCAGGAGGTCATGCTCAGACCCATACTGCCTGAGGATGAACCTAAACATTTGGCCTTCGATAACTCCTTGTCCGATGAAGATAGATACAAACGTTACTTTGGCGTTCGCTCAAAGATGACACATGAAGAAATGGCGGTACTGACACAGATTGACTATGCCCGCGAGATGGCCTTTATTGCTACTGCTAAGGGTGATGATGGCGAATATATCACCCTGGGCGCGATCAGAGCATCTATCGATCCCGATAACACCGAGGCCGAATTTGCCATGGCCGTCAGAAGCGACCATCAGGGACAAGGGCTAGGCAAACTTTTGCTTGAAAAATTAATAGCCTACTACAAAGGCAATGATACCCAAGTGCTTACCGGATTTACTATGTTTGAAAATCGCAGTATGGCTAACTTGGCCAAGCGGTTAGGTTTTACGGTCACCTTCGATATGGATGAACACCTGATTAAGATGGATATGAAATTGAAATAAGCAGACTCAAACTTTAAAGTTTATTCGTTACGTTTATCAAACCAAGGCTCCATCGGAGCCTTCGTCATAAAAAAGACGCTATTCACTTCTTACACAGTTTCTACCGCATGACTTAGCACGATATAAGGCTTCATCGGCTCTGAC
>SDWK01001031.1 GCA_004195335.1 Shewanella sp. | reverse complement strand
AAGAGACAGATATCCGATAATTGGAAGTAAATATGCCAAACCCTTTATCAATGCAGAAGAGCTGCCATTTTAACTCCGTCTACTTTACATCACGATTGAAGTTCAACTACTACGCACTCCCTTTTATCGCACGCCTCCCTTAATCTAAAAAGTCTAGATAAGCGTCACATTTGTAATAATAACCCAGATTTCCGAAATCTCCCCTAATTTTGACCATTTCATAGAAACTTCAACAACTTGAGCCAACACGGCGTTAGATCACCACTCTCATAATTCATGTTTTGCGAGAATTATCACAACAGAACAGTAGCAAAAATCGTAAATTAACAACATAAATAGAGTAAATACTCTAACCGAATAAAACTAACAAATATCGAATGGCTTCACACCAGCCCAATACCTATATAAGGATAAGGGCACGAATGAGATCGGTTTGTTGGCACAATTTCAGAATAAGAGGAATGGCAATGATGGACACGTTTAAAACGCTTGAAATTAAAGAAAGCGTATTTGAAAACAACAATATTCAGGCTGACTTGTTGAGAGATGAAATGAAAGCGGAAAAGGTCTTTCTGCTTAATCTTATGTCGTCACCGGGTTCAGGTAAAACCACCACGTTAGTGAGAACCATTGAAACGCTAAAAGATGAGATGAACATTGGCATCATGGAAGCCGATATCGACTCGGATGTCGATGCCCATACCATAGCCCAAACGGGCACACGAGTGATCCAGCTTCACACCGGCGGCATGTGCCACCTCGACGCCGATATGACCAGACAGGGGCTAAATGGATTAGGCACCGACAATCTGGATTTAGCCATACTGGAAAATGTGGGTAACTTAGTCTGCCCTGCCGAGTTTGATACCGGCGCATCGAAGAACGCCATGATCCTGAGTGTGCCCGAGGGGGATGATAAACCCCTTAAGTACCCATTGATGTTCTCGATAGTGGATGTGTTGCTGATTAACAAAATCGATGCCATCGGTTTTTTTGACTTCGATATCGAGGCGGTAAAGCAGCGCGCCAGAAAGCTAAACCCTAATATAACGATTATCCCTATTTCGGCTAAAACCGGTGAAGGCATTGCCGAGTGGGCCGATTGGCTACGCAATCAGACCAAACTTTGGAATCAAGCGTAACAGAGCACTATTGCAGTGATATCACGGACAACTCGTATCAAGCGCAACTTATATCAAGTGCGGTAGAGATCAAGCATCAGTCAGTCGACATTTATTGTTGGAGCCATCAACATGGTTAAAGAAAAAGTATTAGACCTCGCCAATAAGATCAGCAGAACCAAGCGGGGTTCAAGAAATGAAATTAAGCCGGACGATCCCGAATACCTCATCCTGGAGCCTATCGTTACCGAACCCATGGCAGAAGTGGCGCTTTGCTTAGCATTGCGTAAGCCTCTTAGTGCACAGGAGGTCGCTTCACTGTGCGGAAAATCGGCAGAGGAGACGGCTGAGCTTTTGTGGCAGGTCGCCATGGTCGGTGCAGCCTTTGTCAACGAAATTGATGGCGTCGACAAATACTGGATCGATGTCTGGGTGCCGGGTCATATGGAGATGATAGTTAACAACAAAGAGTTGATCCAAAAATTCCCGCAACTCGGCGCCGCCTTCGATGCCTTTGGCAAAAAAAAGGGCCCTCTCGCCGCGGGTAACATTCCCGTTGGCTCTGGACCGATGCGGGTGATCCCCATTCAAACCGCCATCGATGGCGAAACCCGCAGCGCCTCCTATGAAGAGGTATCCAAATACCTGAATAACAACAGTCTGTTCTCGCTATCCGATTGTGCCTGTCGCACATCGAGAGAGGCCATGGGCGAAGGGTGTGGTCACCTCAAAGAGGATATGTGTATCCAGATGGGCCACGCCGCCGAATACTATATTCGCACGGGACGAGGTAAAAAGATCACTCGGGAAGACGCGTTCGAGGTGATCAAAAAGGCCGAAGAAAATGGTTTGATGCACAGCATGCCAAACTTCGATGGTTCTGGAGAGACCCATGCCATCTGTAACTGTTGCGGTTGTGGTTGTTTCGCACTCAGACTAGCCAGCATGTGGCAAAATCCGGATATGGTTCGCTCCAACTATGTGGTCAAAATCGATGCAGAGCAGTGTGTAGCTTGCGGCGAGTGTGTCGAAGTCTGTCCTACCAATGCCTTGAAGTTAGGTCAAAAGCTGTGTGCGACTTCACCGACTAAAACGGCAAACAGAGATCTTCCCCACGATACCCACTGGGGGCCGGATAAGTGGAACCCCGATTATCGCACCAATAAACAGGTGGTACTCGAAAGTGGCACCAGCCCTTGTAAGGCCGAATGCCCCGCCCATATCGGCATTCAGGGTTATATCAAGTTGGCGTCTCAGGGAAAATACCGTGAGGCCCTCGAGCTGATTAAAGGTGAAAATCCTTTCCCTGCGGTATGTGGCCGTATCTGTCCGAAGAAATGTGAGTCAGACTGTACCCGCGGAGACATTGATAATCCGGTTGCCATCGATGAGATAAAGAAGTTTATCGCCCAGCAAGATCTCGATGCCGAAACCCGTTTTATCCCCGAAATAAAGCATAGCCATGACAAGAAAATTGCCGTTATTGGCAGTGGTCCAGCCGGGCTTTCCTGCGCTTACTTCCTGGCAATAGAGGGATACAAGGTCACCGTGTTTGAAAAGCAAACCGCCCTCGGCGGCATGTTAACCTTAGGCATCCCCTCTTATCGACTCGAAAAAGAGGTCATCAATGCCGAAATAGAGGTATTAAGAGCTCTGGGTGTTACCTTCAAATGCGGCGTCGAAGTGGGCAAAGATATCACTCTGAGCGAGTTAAGAAATCAGAACTATCAGGCATTCTATCTCGCTATCGGGGCACAGGCGGGTAGACGCTTGGGGCTTGCGGGGGAAGAGGCTAGTGGCGTTGTAACAGGAGTGGACTTTCTACGTCAGGTCAATCTGGGTGAAACTGATAATCTGAATGGCAAGGTTGTCGTTATCGGCGGCGGCAATGTCGCCATCGATGTTGCCAGAACGGCGACTCGTGTCGGCGCCAGCAGCGTCAATCTCTTTACCCTCGAAAGCTTGGATCAGATGCCGGCACATATCGAAGAAGTTGAAGAGGCGCTCAGTGAGGATATTTCCGTTAACAACTCCTGGGGGCCAACGCGTATCATCACCCATGATGGGAAAGTGACTGGCGTCGCATTCGCCAAGTGTCTGTCAGTATTTGATGAACAGGGAAAATTTGCTCCCCGTTTCGATGACAAAACCACCACACTGGTGGAAGCCGATCATGTATTGATCTCCGTCGGTCAAGCGATGGACTGGGGCAATTTGCTTGCAAACAGTCGCCTCGAGTTAAATCCCAACCAAACCGTTCAGGCCGATCCGGAGACTTTCCAGACCCATGAAACGGACATTTTTGTCGGCGGCGATGTGTTGACCGGCCCCAGATTCGCTATCGATGCTATCGCTCATGGCAAAGAAGGCGCCATCTCTATCCATCGCTATGTTCAGCACGGCCAGAGTCTGGTCCTGGGGCGTATTAAGCGTGATTATCGTTCATTCGATAAAGATAAGCTGGCTCTGGACGGATTTGATAACACGCCAAGACAGACACTCGATCATGTTGATGGTAAGGAGTCTAAGCAAACCTTCAGAGATCTGCGCGGCACCTTTACTCAAGAGCAAGTAAAGCTGGAAACCGAGCGTTGTCTTGGATGCGGTGTTGCCGTTGCCGATGAGTTTATGTGTATCGGCTGTGGTGCCTGCACGACTAAGTGCCAATTCGATGCGATTTCCTTGGTCAGAGCCTATGATGCCGATGGTGCCGACCTTCGCACGGTGAAGAAGGTCATCATAAAACATGCGCTGAAACGTAAAGTCAGAATTGCGGTCAATGCGCCCATCAAGCGCATTAAAGCCCTGATGACTGACTAATACCAATCGGTATAAAGGTGTGGTCACTCAGCGAGAATTTAGCGCTTGTGAGGCAAGGCAACGAGTGAGGAACATAGTTATTCTACGTTTAAGCTCGTTAACGCCGTATCGCAAGTGCTAAAACTCGCCTTTCAGGAGTGTTTTTGGCAGCCTACTTCTGTGTTGAATGAGTTCAAAAGGGATCACCATTCCCTCACTCTTTCGCCTT
>SDWK01001007.1 GCA_004195335.1 Shewanella sp. | reverse complement strand
ATTTGTAGCCGGCGATGATCTCTTGCATCTAAAGATTGTGTCCAACTGATAACCGCACTGGATGTACCACTTGTGAGTGCTTTTTCCATGGCCCATAGGGTTTCAACTTCATCTTTGGCGTGAACGAGCAAGACTCTGTCCATTCTGACTCCGGCATCGGTTAGCATCTGTTTGTAACCTATGTTTGGAGGACTAATCAGCACAATCCACTGACCTTGATGACTCAATGAAACCAGTTGGGCACTCAGCATCTGTAATTCATCACGCCCTTGGGTATGAGTGGTTACTGAAGAGACTGCGCAGCCTTGTAATTCATTCGATAATGGATCTTCAAGATTTACCCATAAACCTGGGTGACGTGGACTATTGCCAATTAATGATTTCATTGCCAGTCTCCGTTTCTGATAACACCAACAGCTAAGCCTTCAATGCTTAAACTCTGGCTGGTAAGATCGACGACTATCGGAGAGTAGTCTTCATTCTCGGCATGCAGGTAGACGATGCTACCTCGTTTTTCGAAACGTTTTACTGTGACGTCATCTTCTACACGAGCGACCACAATCTGACCATTTTGAGCTTGTTCTGTCTTATGAACGGCAAGAAGATCACCCTCAAGAATACCAATATTCTTCATGCTGTCTCCACATACTCTAAGTAGAAAGTCAGCACTTGGGCGAAACATGGCAGGATCGACTTGATAATGTTGTTCGACATGTTCTTGAGCAAGTATCGGTTCACCTGCGGCAACTTGTCCTATCAAGGGTAAACCAAGTTCTTCTTCGCTTTCATTCGTTGGAGTTAGTCGAATACCACGAGATGTGCCTGGCATTATCTCAATACAACCTTTTTTAGCTAATGCCTTAAGGTGCTCCTCGGCGGCATTGGCACTCTTGAATCCCAAACGTTTCGCAATCTCAGCACGGGTAGGCGGCATGCCTGTATCGATAATATTACGTTTAATCAGTTCAAGGATCTCGGCTTGTCTTGGTGTTAATGGTCTCATGGTAAATCCTGTCTTTCCATACAGTAACTGTTAGTATATACAGTATTTATTTCAGTGCAAGTATTAACCAAATTTTAAGTTTTTTTATGGTTTAGGGGCGCAGTGACTCTGAACAAGAGGATTGTTAAGCCTGTATATATGGTAGTGCAACCGCATTAAGCGGAAATGAGTCACATCATAAGCCGCAGTCTTGGATAAATGATAAATAGTGAGCTAAGGCAAAAAACACCTTAGTTAGATAAGTATTGCTCTGACTCACTGAGAGCGTCCATATATGGTCAGATGTATTGTGGTGTGGGTACCGATTATGGGGGTGATGCGATGCCGACTGTTTATCGACGTACAATTATTTAGTCTGTTCTAATCGAACTAGGCACTTTTATCGAACAGGTTACTTCTACCAGGCTTCTATTCTATGTGACGAAAAATATCAGGCAACGTCAGTCTGTTTTTCTTGTGCCACGATGATTGCCTCAATGTCTTCCGGCGCCATAGGTTCGGCATAGAGAAAACCCTGAATCTGAGCCACAGATTGTGCCTTTAATATAGCTAGCTGCTCTGGGGTTTCAACGCCTTCGGCGAGCAATGTCATATTCATATGTTTGGCTATCGAGACCAGAGACTGGATAATGACTCTGTCGTTGCTGCTATGCTCCAGCTCGCGAATAAACATGCGGTCTATCTTAAGTTTATCGAAAGGCATCATCTTCAAATATTGGAAGGAAGAATAACCGCTGCCAAAATCATCGATGGCAAGACTGAAGCCTAAAATTTTCAACTGGATCAGCAAATTGATTGCTCGCTGGGGCTCCTCCATCATCGAAGTTTCGGTCAGTTCGATTTCTATCTGACCGGCGCAGATCTGATACTTCTTGAGCGACGCGACCAGGCCATCAATAAAATCGTCTTGCAAAAGGTGCTTGGGAGAAATATTGACTGCAACCTTGGGTACCGTGAAGCCACGGGCTTGCCAGTCATTAATCTGTCGTACGACCCGATCGAACACGTACTGGCCCAGCACGCCAACGAGATCCGAGTTTTCGGATATCTCAATAAATTCTCCGGGTAAAACCAGGCGGTCCAATTCCGATGAATTCCAGCGCACCAAAGATTCCATCGACACCATCTGGTTGGTCCTAATATCGAATTGAGGCTGGTAGACCATAAATAACTCATGCTCACGCAGGCCTTTGCGTAGTGAGCTTATCATCAGGTGCTTGTTAACGGTTTCTTGATTCAGATCAGGATCAAACAAGCAATAGTTAGGAGTGCCACTACGGCGGGATACAGATAATGCGCTAAATGCATGATTAACCAGGGTTTCAATGTCTGTTGCCTGATGAGGGAATTTGGCGGCGCCGATATGAATCGAAAGATTCATTTCGGCACCGGCAATCATAAAAGGCTGTTCTAGGCTGTGGAGAATTTTGGCAGGTAAATGATCGCAGCAGGTAATCGATGGGTCTGTGCAGGGAACAAACAGCACGAAGCGGTTTTCCGAGAACACCCCGAGGATGCAGTCTTGCTCCAGTAGATGCTGGATGCGGTTTTTTACCTTATTCAATAACTGGCGGATCATCAAATCCGGATAGGCGGCGATAAGGGTATTAAAGTAATCCAGATTGACCAGCATGAGTATCCCCTTCACTTTTGGGGTTAGATAGCGCTGGGTGACGATAGATTTGAAGTTTTTCTTGTTGGGCAATGCCGTGGCGTTATCCAGTTCCAGTAGATCCATCGTCGGGCTCAAAATTTTTCGGTTCAGCAGATAAAATGCCAGCATGACCATACTGAAAATAATCACAAAGTGTCCCAACATGCTGCCAGTCTCGGATATCAGGCGCTGGTTGAGTCCATCTTCGGAAACCACTCGAACAAAATTAAGCCCCATGCTGGGGATCGGGGTGATGACGTAGAGTTCGTCCCCAGCCCAAAACACCTGCTCCTGGCCTTTGAGCTTGCTCGCTTGTGATATCTCATCTGTATCGAAATGTACCGACTGGTACAGGTTCTGGCCTATCCTAGTTCCATCGGGGTGAAACAGAATTGTACCTTGCCAGTCCACCAGCATGCCGCTATCGGTTGCCTTGTCGCCATCGTGCAAGATAATTTTTTCTATATAGTCCTGGGAGATTTTCCCCGACACCACCCCGACAAACCGTTCATTACGAAAAATTGGGGCAGCAATCGAGATAAAGATTTCCTTCTTGAAGTCTGCGCCCTCATAGGGCCAGAGGATCACTTCCTCGCCCGCGGTCTTTGCCGCCTGATACCAGGGTCGCTCCCTGGGATCATAGCCAGCTGGTGGCAGCCAGTCATTGACTCGGTAGTAGCCGTTTTGTTCTAGGCCATAGGACAGAAACTCAAACTGCTGCGAGTCGGTGTATTGCTTAATCAGCAAATCAAGATTTGGGTTCTGCTCTAGGGGAGCGTTTGCTTGACCTATTGTTGTGGCAATAGTGGTAATGGTGCGGCGGTTGATGCTAAGCCATTGTTCGAGGGAGGTCTGGGCTACTCGGGATAAGGCCAGCTGCTCGGCTTTCAGCGCGGTGATTTGCCAGCGTTTGACATGATAATAGGCGGTCGATGCCGACAGGACTAATCCCAGCGACAAGAGCAGCAACACGGAGAATTTAAGGATGTTTTTATTGCTGATGGGTACCAAGTTTATCTGTCCCTTTTCCTTTGCACTGCACAATGAATTGTCCATGGTGAAAGATCAACGTCGCTGGCTACAAGGTGGCAGCGCAAGCGATACAAAGGTAATAGTCCTGATGAAAACTTAGTATATCATTCAACACTTTGATAGTACTTACTTAAGTCATTCTATAAGTTAATTTTGTGAGATCGAACAAGTTTTAATCATTCAGGTAAGCACTTTGGTCCAACATATTTCATACACCATGTTTTAATGGCCAATGATGTTCGCTGCAAAAATGTTCCATTCCAAGGTGTAGTGGCACACTTAATTTGGCCATCTGATTAGAGGTGATATCATCATCTTCATGAAATAACCCGTTTCATTTAAGCTGGATTTTTATGGTCAATTTCAAGTTAATCTGGACTGACTCAGAAGACCGTCTGGATTTTTACTTCTAAGTCATTGATGTAAAACAGGGAAGGATTGCACTTTAATCTGGAACCGACATTTGGGTATCCCTGATCATTTTCTGGTATTCTATGCATTAACTAACATGGCTCAGATTGCATAAGAAAAATGTCCAAACAAGACTCTCTTTGGTTTAAATCATTACGCTGGTTACAAAACAAGTTGGTACAAACTATTGTTGTGCCCCATGAACCCTTCAAAGATCTTAATTTAGATCCTGATAAACCTCTCGTCTATGTGATGAAAACTGAGTCTGTCAGTGATATGGCAGCGTTAAGTGAAATCACCGCAGGTCTAGGTCTTCCAAGCCCCTATGATCCACTAGAGGTTGGTGGAGAATCGACGCCAAGAGTGGTCTGTCTTGAGGGGGCGAAACCTCTCATGGGGAAAAGAGAGAGTAATCAGTTCTTTCTAAATAGTTTTATGAGTCTGCTTAAGATCCATAAAGAGCGCCCTGATCTCGATATTCAGCTTGTGCCTGTCAGTCTTTACTGGGGAAGAACCCCAGGTAAAGAAGATGACACCATGAAGGCCGCTGTACTTGAGCGTGAAAACCCTACCTGGCTTAGAAAATGTCTGATGATCCTGTTTTTGGGGCGACATAACTTTGTGCAGTTTTCGAGTGCCGTTTCATTGCGCTATATGGCCGATGAACATGGAACCGACAAGCGTATCGCGCAGAAGCTGGCTCGAGTGGCTCGAGTGCATTTTAGTCGACAACGTAAGGTGATGACGGGCCCGGTTCTGCCTAAGCGACAGGCATTATTCCATGCTCTCATTAATTCCGAGACCCTGAAGAAGGCGATTCAAGAGGAAGCGGCAAACAAGAAGATCACCGAAGTTGAAGCCAGAGCGAAAGCGATGGAATATCTGGATGAGATCGGTGCCGATTATTCTGAGAGTCTGGTTCGAATTGCCGAGCGCTTTCTAACTTGGCTGTGGAATAAACTCTATAAAGGCATCAATATTAAAGGGGCAGAACAGGTTCGACAGCTGCACCATGATGGTCATGAGATCATCTATGTTCCATGTCATCGTAGTCATATGGATTATCTGTTGCTCTCCTATATTCTCTATTATCAGGGGATGGTTCCACCACATATCGCAGCAGGAATTAACCTTAACTTCTGGCCTGCAGGTCCCATGTTCCGTAGAGGTGGCGCCTTCTTTATTCGTCGCAGCTTCCGAGGAAACAAACTTTATACCGCCGTCTTCCGTGAATATTTAGATCAACTTTTCACTAAAGGTTATTCAGTTGAGTACTTCACCGAAGGTGGGCGCTCGCGCACTGGAAGATTGCTCGCACCTAAGACTGGCATGTTGGCAATGACGCTTAATAGCGTTTTGAGAGGCATGGAGCGTCCTGTGACTCTGGTGCCTGTTTATCTCGGTTATGATCATGTGATGGAGGTGGCGACATATCATAAGGAATTGAGTGGTAAGAAGAAAAAGAAAGAGTCGGTCTGGCAGCTATTTGGTGCCCTGCGTAAGCTAGGTAATTTTGGCCAAGGCTATGTGAATTTTGGTAAGCCGATCACGCTTCAGAACTTCTTAAATGAACAAGTACCCGATTGGAAAGCAGAGATTGCTGATGAACCTGAACAGAAACCTAAATGGTTGACGCCTATGGTCAACACTTTAGCGAATCAGGTTATGATCAATATTAATGATGCAGCAGCAGTCAGCTCAGTCACCTTGACCAGCTTAGTATTATTAGCGTCAGAGCAAAATGCACTCGAACGAACTCAGTTAGAGAAACAGTTGGATCTCTATCTTAAACTCCTGAAGGATTTACCATACACCGCCTACACGTCAGTGGTTGAGGGTGATGGAAAGTCTTTGGTTCAGCAGGGATTAGAGCTTAAAAAAATTAAGCTGGATAGTGATCCGCTGGGAGATATTATTTCAATCGACGAGAGTATTGCCGTTGCGATGACTTACTATCGCAACAACATTATTCACCTGATGGTCATCCCTTCTATGGTGGCTAGTTGTTTGACTCAGCATGAGCACATCTCTCGAGCTGAGATTATCGATATCATCAACGATTTCTATCCTCTGCTTCAGGCCGAGTTATTTATGGGCGTCGAAGATACAGATAAGCTTGTTGGTCAAATTCTGGATCTGTTCATCGCTCAAGGACTTATTACAGAAGCTGATGGTTTCAGTATTGTCGAAGTCCAAGTGAATCAACTCTTGCTACTCGCCGGTACCGTCGGTGAAACGTTACAGCGTTATGCGATTATCTTTAATTTGTTGGCGGCTTGCCCCAAGATGGAACGTTCCGATCTTGAGCGTGAGAGTCATAAACTGGCACAGAGATTAGGTGCCCTGCATGGTATTACAGCCCCTGAATTTTATGATAAAAAGCTCTATGGTGCACTGAGCGTCAAGCTTAAGGAGTTAGGCTACCTGTTAGATAACGGCAATCAAGGCGATGTTCTTAGGATTAGGGAGCGAGCGAATGGCTTGCTTCGTTCTTCTGTCAGACAGACCATTGTCGATAGTGTGGCTGCGGAGCATAAAGATTAATGGCTAACCATATGAACGCTGTTAAAGATGGAGCAGCGAGTAAATCTTTGCTTGGTGGGGCCATGATCATCGCAGGAACTGCGGTTGGGGCAGGAATGTTCTCATTGCCTGTTGTGGGCGCTGGGATGTGGTTTTCCTATTCAATTGTCATGATGTTAGGTGTTTGGTTCTGTATGCTGGTGTCGGGTTTATTGCTACTCGAGACCAATCTACACTTCGAACCCGGCGATAGCTTCGATACCTTAACACGCGAAACCTTAGGTAATTTCTGGCGGATCGTGAATGGTTTATCTATCGCATTCGTGCTCTATATTTTGGCCTATGCCTATATCAGTGGTGGCGGATCTATCGTTAATCACAGTCTGGAAGCTGCGGGGATCGAACTGCCACAAAGCTTGGCCGGTTTGGTATTTGCATTGGGTTTAGCCTTTATCGTCTTTATCAGTACTAAGGCCGTCGATAGGATCACGACCATTATGCTTGGCGGCATGATTATCACTTTCTTTCTTGCCGTCGGTAATTTACTGATCGAGATCGATACGGTGAAGCTGTTCAGGCCAGATGGAGAGAGCCGCTATCTGCCCTATATGTTTGCGGCGATTCCCTTTGGATTAGTGAGCTTTGGTTATCATGGTAATGTGCCCAGTCTGGTTAAATATTATGGCAAAGATGCGAGCACGATAATAAAGGCGATTGTCACGGGAACCGTGATTGCCTTTATTATTTATGTTTGTTGGCTGGTGGCGACCATGGGGAATATCCCTCGCAGTGATTTTGTCGATATTATTGCCCAGGGCGGCAATATGGGGATACTGGTTGGTGCGCTATCCGATGTGATGAACAGCAGTTGGTTAACGACCATGCTAACGGTGTTTGCTAATCTGGCCGTCGCTTCCTCTTTCTTAGGGGTCACCTTGGGGCTTTTCGATTACTTAGCCGATCTATTTGGTTTCGACGAGTCTCGTAGCGGTCGCTTTAAAACTGCAGCGGTAACCTTCTTGCCACCGACAGTGCTTGGATTGTTGTTCCCTAATGGTTTCTTAATTGCGATAGGTTTTGCGGCACTGGCTGCGACTATCTGGGCGGCAATCGTACCAGCTATGATGGCTTATAAAGTCAGAAAACTCTATCCAAATAGCAAGAGCTTTAAGGTGCCTGGCGGAACCTCTGTTATTGTTATTGTCATTTTATTTGGTGTCATTACCGGCGCTTGTCATCTACTTGCGATGGCAGAATTATTACCTGTTTACGGTTAGCCAGTGACATAGAAAGATAGATCAAAGAGCCCTCGATGAGGGCTTTTTTGTGTCCGAGTTTTATCTTATCTTCGCTAATCAGGCTTATTTTGATTGAGCTTGTCGAGATATTGCTGAGGGGTATATTTTCTGAGCCGTTTAAAGGCTCGACTGAAACTTTGCTGATTTGCATAGCCTAAAAGCTGGCTGATTTCGGCGATATCTTTGCCATCGAGCATATATTTGATGGCTTGGTTGCTGTAAATGTAACTACACAAGGCGGAAAAAGTGAAGCCTTGTTGTTGTAATCGCCTCTGCAGTTGCTGCTTAGATATATTGAAAAGTTTAGCAACATCTTCGACCTTAGGTAGCCCATAAAACCTTGCATAATTGACCATTTCGAAAAGCACCTTCGGGGTGTCATGGGGCTGCGGCATATTGAGATACTTTTCAAACAGTGAACGTGCCATGGTCACCGGACTATTTTCTAACTGCGGTTCTATCAGAGGCTGTAGCATGTCATCAAGATCCAGCCAAATTTCAGTTTGGGCCGCGTTCCAGATCACCGAGCAATCAAACAGACTCTCAGTCTCTTGCTGAGCGACGGCTGAACCGCTGATACGCACTTGAATCGGGTGATATTGGTTGCCGAGAAAGTGACGCAGTGCATTTAGCAGCATAATGGCGACTCTGAGAGAGTCGTAGCTTTTTTCCTGCTTAAAGGCGTAGGGATTTTTATAGCACCATTTCATTATCTTACCCGACTGACTGACATAGTAACTGGCACCGGAATGTAGGCTGGCGATGCCATAGTTGATACGGCGTATGCTCATGGCCAGATCCGGAGCCGATAGCGGGTCGATGCCGGTGATATCAAGCCGGTCGAAGTTTAACTGCTGCTGTAGTTTAACGATGTAAGCAGAGTCTTGGGTAAGAAGGGCTAACTTAGACAACCATTCGCCAAACTGGGTGAATGGAATCAAAGCCATAGGCTCATTCATCAGAGCATCGGGGATTGAAAGGGCCTGATGATTGAAGCCGTAAACCTGCTCGATGCCATCAAAAATGGGCTTAACATAACAGACACGAATAAAAGAAGTATTAAATTTCATGGTTGATAAGTTGAGTTGTCGTGGGCTAATTTAATCATTTATCACGTATAAATGATATGCCTAGACCTACAGTCTTGTTCCTTATTGGATAAACGTCAAACTAACCCTCTTGTTTTAATTTAAGAGACCATTTTGCATGAGTTTATTCGGTATGCCGTTTGTCGATACTAGCGCGGACACAATGCTGCATGTTGTGGCCTTGGTTGTCATGGTTGGCACGGCCACAGCTTTGGCCGTAGGGTTTTGGAAAATCCATGAGCTGCCGATCAATAAAGCCCATAAAGAAGATCATCATCAGATAGGGCTAATCACGGCGCTTACTTGGATTGGTTTTGTCTGGCATTGGGTGTGGGTATTGGCGGTGTTTGTGGCCTTTATCGATGGTGAGAAAGCGTTGCGGCGTCTACGAGACATCTGGCATGAGCCCGGTGGTCATCAACAAAGCAGCGTAGAGGAGAGTAATAATGCTTGAAGGTCTAGCCGTATGGGCATTATTTATCTATCTGCTCCGCCTAGTCGGTATGCCGTGGAATAAATTCAGTAAAGGTTTTGCCTACATTGGTGGCGGCGGTTGGCTGTTGTTTGTGTGGGTAGGCTTATTAAATTTTACCCCTATGGATCTATCCGGGGGATCTTTGGTGCAATCTCCACATATACAACTCAGACCGGCTTCGAGTCAAATCAAAGGCCAGGTGAAACAGATCCATGTTCAGCCTAACCAGAAGGTTGAGGCTGGCCAGTTAATTTATGAACTCGATGATGAGACCTATCAGATAGCACTCAATAAGGCTCTGGTGGCTAAAGAGTCTGCCAATATTGCTCTTTGCGTGGCTAAAGAAGATGTGAAGTTGGCCAATAAAGAGTATCTGACTGCGATAACCGATATTGAGATAGCCAAAAACCAGTTAGCTGCAGCGACAAAAGATCTTCTTTGGAAACAGAAGACGCTGGCAAGGTACGTCGAGCAGAATCGAGTCGTTCCCAATACTATTACGGCGAGCCAAATGGATGAACAAACCAATGGCATCGATTTGGCCGAGGCCAATGTTCATACCTATAGTTCCCAAATTGATAAGGCCAATTTGGCAGAGCATAAGACTAAGCTGAATATTGAAAAAGCGGAGTTAGCGGTAAAGAGCGGTGAGTCAGACTATAAGGGCGAAGTAGAAAGCGTTGCTCAGGCTCAATGGAACTTAGATAACACTAAGGTCTATGCTCCGGTAGATGGTTATCTGACTAACTTTATTATGCGAGAGGGGCAGTTTGTTGGCATCGTGCCACGCATACAGATGTATACCAATGAAAAGTATGTGCTGATGCGGGTCAATCATCAGGCTATCCGTAACGTTAAAGTGGGTCAATATGCTGAGTTTTCATCGGCGGTTTACCCGGGCAAGGTATTTAATGCCGAGGTTGAAGGGATAATCGAAGCGACGGGTGAGGCGCAGGGAAGTTTGTTTGCCCGTGATGATAATGTGCGTCAGACAACCGGGCAGAACCTGAATAATAAGCATCACTTTGTGCGACTGAAATTAAATGAAGCTGAGCATTATGATATTCCGGTTGGCTCAGTCGGCTTGGCGTGGATTTCAGGAGAGAAACCCGTCTCCTTTCTTGCATTCCTAGACGTGATAAGAGGCATCATTATCAGGATGAAATCGCAAATATATTACTTCTATTCTATTTAAGTTCGCTATTTCCCCCCGTAAGATTGATACCTTGCAGGGGGAACGCTACTAATATCGTGAAAAGAGTCATAGACCTAAGTACAAGTCTGGTTGCGTCCTCTCTTCTTGGCTCTGTAGAGGGCCTCATCGGCTTGCTTCATTGTCTGATCGAACGTCTCTCTTCCTTGCCGTTCGGCAACCCCGATGGAGATAGTGACACTCACGGTTTTTTTATTTGATTTATTGGCAGCATTACGTTTTTCTTTCGTGTTCTGCTTGCGTTTATCGTCACGTAAGGTTATTCGATACTCCTCGATGGACTCTCTGACATCTTCGAGGTGACCGATAACCGAGTCCATATCTTTGCGGGAAAAAACGATGGTGAACTCTTCACCCCCATACCTGAATACTTTGCCGCCACCGGATACCCGAGCCAATTTTGCGGCAACGAGTTTTAACACCTGATCGCCAACATCGTGGCCGTATGTGTCGTTAAACTTCTTGAAGTGATCGATATCGAGCATGGCTACACTGTACTTTCGACCGAGAGAGAGCACTAAATTATAGAGTGCTCGCCTCGATGCGAGGCCCGTGAGTTCGTCGCGGTAAGCGAGGAAGTAGGAGTCAATTAGAATAGTAAACAGATAGATAACCGCGAGTGCCGAAAAAAGCACTGAAAGTGGAAGCTGCCCGGGATTCAAATCATAAAACACCCATATAATGAAGGTAATAAGTATCGAGGTATTAACCAGATTTGTTTGCCATAGAGTACGAGTTAATACGAGCAGGCCACATATGTATAACGGTAGATCCGTTTGCAACTGAAAAGAAATATTCAAAGGAGATTTCGCAGTGATCTCTGTTTGAAAATGCTCAATCCCCCATAGCCAACCATAGGCCATACCAAAGCAGAGACAAATTGAAAAAACTCTAACCAGACTATGAGGAGAGAGTACTCCTCTATCTTTGAAGAAGGAGAAGCCTGTGATAATCAATGCTCCTCCTAAAAAGAGTGTTTCTGTGTACGAGTCAGGATATGAGGGGATGAGGTGCTGTTTTTCGGCATAAAAGAGCAATAACAGCACAGCGAGATAGGATAAACGACTTCGATTAAATTGCAGTGCTAGGGCGATAGCTGTGAGTAATAGCCAAATAGGAAGCAGGTTTATGTTCTCTTGCCAAATTTGCCAATCGGCTTGAGTAAACTGAAGCAAGCCTAATGAAAAAGCTGTGACTAGCAGCGGCAGAAAGAAATAGCGACATCTGTGATAAAAAGCAGACAAAACAAACCTCAATGATGACTTTAGCTTATAACAATCATTCACAATTAAGTTCAGCTTGAATTGAATTTCAAGCGCGAGCTAAGCCGTTGAACTCTCGAATAGTTTATATAAGGCGACATCTTTCCCCTATACATAAAGCAGTATATGGAGTTTGTTTTGTTTTTAATAGCGGTTTACTTATCAGGCTGTGATCTCTGGTTTCATCGTGTCGGCGACCAGATGAATAACCGTTATCCACGCTTGTTTTACCTCCTCGGTATAAGCCTCTCCTAACCCGGTTTTTAAGGTATAGAGTAAGGCGTTTCCTACCGGTGTAAAGTGGCTTTTCTTCGTGCCGTAGCCATTGTGTCTTTCGGCTAATTGTTTCAGAACTGGCACTAAGGCATTCAGATCATTTAACCCATCTACGGCCGCTTTTAACATAGACATCAGCTTGCGGCCCTGCATTTTTATATTGCTTCGAAAAAGAGGTTTGAGTGAGGGGTCGATCTCAAAAAGAGCGCCATAAAAGATATCGGCAGCTTGCTCTGCTATGGGCTCTACCTGAGAGAATGAGTGTTGCACTAAACGGATCTGTTTTTGAGTCAATGACATTGGCTTTCCTTAATATCGATATTTTCATCCTGATAGGCGTAACATTTCAATTTGCTACTTTTAACTGTGTGTATATGAGTTTTATTGCTGATATATACAATAGTGCTATCAGCTAAAGTAACTATATTGCATTTAGCATAGACAGAAATCAGAAAACAAGCTTAACTAAATTCAGTTAGATACGAATATTTGTTGTTTCTATTTATCAGCCAAAGGTGCTGTATATGAA
>SDWK01000520.1 GCA_004195335.1 Shewanella sp. | reverse complement strand
GGTAGGCGCAATAAAAAGTATTTTAGATGATTTAAAGGGTGATGATGTCAGACTCTATGTTCGCTTGCATCCGAATTCTTCTAAAGAAAATTCTGAAATAAAAAAGCAGTTAAGAGGGTTTGGAAATTTAGTAATCTTAGACTCTAATTCAAAAGTAGATACGTATGCATTAATCGAAAATTCTGATTTGGTTGTTACTTTTGGATCAACGGTTGGTATCGAATCCGTTTATTGGGGTACTCCGTCGGTCTTGCTTGGTAGTGCTGCTTATTCTGAGCCTGCTGTTTACGTGCCTAAGAGTCATGAAGAATTGATGGGTTTTATTTATAACGACGTTGACCCAAAGCCTAAGCATTTTTCTTATGGATATGCATCCAATACTGTTGGAGGCAATTGCATCCCCTTAAGTGAATCGGTTTATTTTTTGGACGGTGTTTTTTTTGAAAAGAAACTGCCTTTGCACTTAAATATTTACTTTAAATTTTTAAGTGTTGTAGATTTGTTGTGGAGAACCATGAGATTGAGATTTGATTATTTTTAGCTCAAGAAGCGTAGGTTTGCCCAATGCTTTTGTAGAGATTATGTCTATGGAGTTGCCAGTTGTTGGTAGGGGTATCTCATGTATTCGTGAGGCGCTGGGACATGACATGTATGGCTCAACCTAGTGATCGTGATTACTTGGGGATTAAAATAAACACTCTTCCTGGGCGTCATGCTATGTGGAAGAGGCTTGGTCAGGCCTTGAGATAGCGATCTTAAAACCACTTTACTTCGAATGTGATGCTGGATAAGTCAAAAAAATGTATTTTATGATCGTGATCAAGGGTATCCATGGCAATATCTGATATAGATTTCGTCCTTCCGTGGGTTGATGGTAATGACCCGGACTGGTTATCTCAATTCTCTCGTTATGCAACTGGAGTGGAAGGAGATAAACGCAAAAGTCGGTATCGCGATTGGGATAATCTACAATACCTTTTCAGGGGTTTTGAACAATTTACGCCTTGGGTCAGAAAAATCCATTTTGTTACATGTGGTCATGTCCCCTCTTGGTTGGACTTAAACCATGAAAAACTAAATGTAGTTAAGCATGAGGACTTTATTGATGAAGAGCACCTTCCAATATTCAGTTGCAATCCAATTGAGGTAAATCTTCATCGTATACCAGGGCTTTCAGAGAAATTTGTCTATTTCAACGATGATTGTTTCATATCTAAGACAGTAGGTGTAGACAGATTTTTTGAGAATGGTTTACCTAAAGATATCTTTGCCTTTAACACGATTGTGCAATCCCCAATATCTCATATCAAGATCAATGATGTTCAAGCGATCAATCGGCATTTCAATAAACATGAAGTCGTTCAAAAAAATTTTTTGAAATTATTCAATTATCGATACAGTTCACTTGAAATGTTCAAAACGATGTTGCTGATGCCCTGGCCGTTTATGACAGGCTTCTTTGACCCTCATCAGCCACAGCCCTATCTGAAGAAAACCTTTACTGAGGTGTGGGAACATGAACCGGAAATCCTACAGGCAACATCGCGATCGGTCGTCAGGTGTTCACAGGATGTCAACCAGTACCTTTTCCGCTATTGGCGGTTGTGTAAGGGGGAGTTTTCCCCCATTGGTTTCGGCAATACTTTCAGTAAAATCATTCATTCGGTTGCTGATGCTGAATTGGTTTGCAGAAAACTGTTATCAAGGAAATGTCAATTGATTTCCATTAATGATGATCTTCAGGATGAACAGTCTTTTTTTAAGGTACAGGAGATGGTCAACAGCGCACTGATGGAAATTCTGCCGCATAAGTCTTCCTTCGAGTTGTAAGGCCTGTCATGTCTGTTTTCGGCAAGCTCAGCTTTATTCTGATTGGCTCCCTAGTCTTTCCGCTGGCGCATCTGGTTCCGAAACGTCGGGATCTCTGGGTTTTCGGGGCCAGTCGAGGGAGACGCTATGCTGATAATTCCCGCTACCTCTACGAGGCGGTCAGCGCTGATGCGTCGCTGTTGGGGTGTTGGATTTCTAAGGACAGGGACATCGTCAGGCAATTGCAAGCATCTGGATTTATGGCCTGTTATTATTTTTCCCTGCGTGCGTTATGGTATTCGATGCGAGCAAATGTCGCTGTGTTGACCCATCGTGGAAATGTCTGGGATGGGGATCTTCCTTTATTCTGTATAACAGCGAAAACTTGCTTGATTCAGTTGTGGCATGGCATACCGCTTAAGAAGATTGCCTTTGACGATCGGATTTTCAGTTACAACTTCGATGAGATGTCCATGTCATTCAGGTTCCGGGCCCTGATTGGACGATTCCTACCTTTCTTGCTGCGTATCGAGCGCCCAAATCTTGCGATTGCCACCTCCGAGGAGACCAGGCGGGTGCTTGCCGGTGCGTTCAGGGTACCCATCGACAGGGTGGTCGTCACCGGTTATCCGCGCAATGATGTTTTCATGAGATGTGCAGAAGGGGGGGGGGGAGTTGCTAATATCCTTTATATGCCGACTTTCCGAGGAGGCGAAGGTAGCGAGTTCGATCCCTTTGCGGCCGGGGGAAGTTCCGTGGCAGAAATTGATCGTCTGTTAGTGGCGCGGCGAATGACTCTTGCTGTCAAGTTGCATCCTTTTAATCGGATTTCGCAGCGAGTTCGTGATGATTTGGTGCGAGCTGAAAACATAGAGTTCCTAGATGCAGATATTTATGGCCAGCTTGCCGATTACCACTTGCTGATCACAGATTATTCAAGCATCTATTTTGATTTTATCCTGATGGAGCGACCGGTTGTGTTCCTGCCTTTTGATCTGCAGGAGTATAAGGTTGCCGACAGGGAGTTTTATTATCCTTATCAGGAAGTTACTCCGGGGCCAAAGGTGAGCTCCTGGCAGGAGGCGTTTTGCAAAATTGATACGTTAGCAGAATGGGAGCCGTTGAATCGTGACCATTATGAGAAGGTTCTGAACAGGTTCCATAAATTCAGGGATGCGCGAAGTTGCGAGCGGGTTATTGCAGCTGTGCGCGGAATGTGCGAGTAGAATTGTGAAGACACTTTTAACTTATGGTACGTTCGATTTGCTTCATGTCGGTCACGTCCGTTTGCTTCAAAGGGCCAAGGAGCTAGGTATTTATTTGATCGTTGGGCTCTCGACGGACGAATTCAATCAACTCAAGCACAAAAGCTCTTTTCTCCCCTACGCTCAGCGCAAGGAGATTCTTGAGGCAATCAGATACGTCGACAAGGTAATCCCGGAAACCTGCTGGGAACAGAAGGTTGATGATGTGAAAAAGTATGGCGTCGATGTGTTTGTCATGGGAGATGACTGGAAGGGCGAGTTCGATTTCTTGCGGCAGTATTGCGAGGTGGTTTATTTGAGCAGGACCAAGGATATCTCGACGACGGATTTGAAAGTGCGGATGTTATGACCGGTGTAGCAGTGCCTCCGGGAGCGGCTTCTCCTCGGGAGCAGATTGACCTCCGGCAGGCAGATGCCGCTATGTCTTTAAAAACGTGGTGGGCGTTCGTGTGTATATATCCTTTGGCCCGTCCATTGACTGTCTATCTTGTTAATCATACACGGATAACCCCGAACCAAGTGACGTTTTGTGCAATTGGTTTTCGCATGGTAACGTTAGTTTGCTTTTGTTTTGAAAGCCACTTGTGGTTGGCTATTGGTGCTCTTTCTTATTTTTTAGCATATGTGTGTGACTGCACAGACGGAACTGTCGCTCGTATTACCGATGCGACTTCAGAGCTAGGGCGTTATCTTGATCATGTCGCTGATCTCGTCGGGGATATTCTGATTTTATTGGTTTTGGCTTGGTCTCAAGGGTTTCTTTTTGCCCCTTTTGTGCTGGGTCTGATCTTTTTGCACGTCGCGGAGTGCTACATCAGTTACTTGGCTGGATTTGCTTTCAAGGGGCATCAAGGGGGGCTTGGGAATATCTTCCCGTTGCGTGTTTTTAATGCTTATCGCCAGTGGTGGTTTTCAAGGAATACCAAGTCATTTTTCTCTTTTCCGGATTATACAGCCCTCGTCTTTGTTGTTTTCCCGCTGTTAGGAAAGCCGGAATTGGGGCTTCAGGTTGGTTTTTATTTCCTGTTGATTATTGTTTGCTATACGGTTTTTTCTACCTTTGTCTCGTTGCACACCGGTGAGCGGCGT
>SDWK01000514.1 GCA_004195335.1 Shewanella sp. | reverse complement strand
ATATATATTTGACTTACATATTCTTGAACTTTACTTGCAGCTTCCTTTATAGTGGTCTTACGTCTCTCATATTTCAAAATATCTTTACTGAAAGTTTGATCGATATCTTTCATTTTAAAGGCACGTTTTGCGGAGAGCCAAGTACCGACCCCACCAATAAGCGCACCTATCGCAACCTGAGAAGTATCACTTACGATATTTATGACGCCTTTAAAGAGG
This sequence comes from Shewanella sp., assembly GCA_004195335.1. Classification (GTDB taxonomy): domain Bacteria; phylum Pseudomonadota; class Gammaproteobacteria; order Enterobacterales; family Shewanellaceae; genus Shewanella. The sequence continues at coordinate 3,951 of SDWK01000514.1, read as the reverse complement.
GAATAGATTTGATCTGGTGTCATGCCTACTTGATCTGGCGTCACTGCCATTTCTTGCCTCCACGGTCGTTTTGTAGTTGAAGGGGATTGAGTCTGCATTGCCGCCAGAAAAGGTTAAACTCAAACCATTTCCCGATAGACAACCGAAAGTCTTTTAATTGCTTTCTTTTTGGCTTCACCAGCATTTTCGAGAAGAGGCTTGAATAAAACATTATCAACAGCATCCATATTAGAGTTTCTTTCAATGAAATATTGTGTAATTCCATATGAAGCAACTAAATAATCAGATATCAATTCCAAAGATTCATTATCTTTTATCAAGTATGAACTTGCAAAAAGTTTACTTTTTATTTTATCGAAATTCATATACGAATCATTGTAATTGGATACGAAATCATTATTGTTATTTTGTTTGGATCTAATGTTTTTATCTGTCGCTATCATAAAATTTTGTACTTTAGTTTCAAGGACATCTATTCCATCAATAACAGACCTTATCAACTCAAGGTCATGATCTTTTCTTGATTTTTCTTTTGCAAAATCATGCTCAAGTTTTTTAGTTCTATGAGAAGACTTACCCGATAGCCATGACGCACCAATACCAGCAAGAGCGCCTAGCCCAACATTCGATAGGGCAAAAATCTGATCTGGGGTCATGCCAGTTAAATCCGTAAAGAATGCCATCTGAACTCCTCAGTCAATTCATAAATGAAGGGGATTGAGCCTGATCGCCGACAGGACCACCCACCCGTGGACAGCTAATCGCTTCAGCCTAACGGCTGGCTCATACCTGACCACAGGCCGCTGGCCAGTGCTTACGCACCGGGAACTGTCCTGGCGGCTAACCGATCGCAATGCGATTAATTCAGGATCAAAGTCAAAATAGGGTCAAAATGTTGGGATTTGGGGGAGGTGGGTTACCGTGATTATGAGACATATAGCGTCGCATAAGATATAAACGGTAACTAAATCAAATAGTTAGAGAATGCAGCTCCCCCACACCCACGCACCAAAGTACGTTTTGTCGGACATTGTTAGTCGTTTGTCAGACAAAAAGTCAATCATTTCGAGCGTGATTTTTTCTTCCGGAATCGCCCCTCAGATCTCAAAGCAGACGTAATAAGGTCATGGGTTGCCCAGGGATGGTTTCTCTTCTTCATGGCCGCGTTGGTTTTCTTAACGGCCTCATTTGAGGGGAGTCCTTGACGGGTAAATTCATCAAACAGGGAGCAAACTTCTGTGCGGTAGTCTTCCTGGAGCTGATGCCGGCGCTCAACCTCTTGCGGGTCGAGTGTACGGCTTTGGCTGTTTGCGTGTCCTGCCTTGATGTCGATTTGACGGAAGAAGCCATGCAGCGAACGCAGCATGGTCATGAAGGCCCGGATCATTCCGTCAGGCATAACAACGGACAGGCACACATAACCCTCTCGAGCGCCGGTGACATGGAAGTCAAACGGGAAGTCTTTCTTTAGCGGATCAAAGGAACGGTTGATCTCGCGGAGAGTCCGGTCAATATCTGCCTTCAGACGAGAAGAAGGGGAGGGATCAGCGACCATTAAGGCCAGTCATCTGAATGTTTCCCCCTCGGAAACCGTAGTCTCTCTGCTCTTCAAGGAAACTTCCGACCAGCTTCCTGACAACAAACGAAACCGGCAAGTCCTCTCTTTCAGCGTAACGTTCAAGCTCTAAAAGCTGCTGATCGCTAAGCCGAAAGGTGATCTTCTTTTCAAGAGTTGTATTGCGCTTTGCCATACAAAAACCTCCGTTACCTGGTTATGAAATCGCTCAGTTTGTATTGCAGGCTGTAATACAAAACGACCTGTTTTCATGTCCGACATTGTCCGACACGGCTAAAAGTGCTTCAAAGTCAGAAGGGGACAGGCCTAGAAGGTGATTTCAGCCTCTGTCTTGAGTGACAAAATTGGCACAAAAGGGCGGTATTACTAGTACCGCCCTTTGCTACAGATCTGCTGCCCCAGGCACCAGCTGCGCAGGTGTCCAGGGCAGAAGGTCTGTAGCAACAATATTCATATTATCTGCCTGAAGAGTGATGAAAGTTTAGACGTTAAGACTGCCTTAGCTGCATACACAGGTCCAAAATCTATGTTTGACAATTCATCGTAGGTCGTCGCTTTATGCATAAATTGAAATAAATCATTACAAGCAACCATATAATCATTCTTTAATTTGTCGATTCCATCATTACCTATAAGAGCAATAGTTGAATATATTGAGCTACCGATGCTATTGAATTCACCAGTAGATTTATTATAGTCACTCAAAGCGCTATTGTGTTGAGTAAGGTGAGTATCTTCTGGAATTATTAATACAGGAATCCTTAGGCCAACAATAGTAGAAAGTTTGTTATGGTAGGTTTCTATTCTCTCAATTGCTGTAAATATTAATTCCTTGTCTCTCTCATACTTGATCCTGTCTCTCTCATTGTTTTCTTTAATTCCATCTATTCTAATTTGAAATTCTCTTTCTAGATCACTTTTTTCTTTTTCAAAAGCATGCTCAGCATTTTTTATTTTAAATGCGCGTCTTGCTGCAAACCATGCTGTTGCACCACCACCAATAGCTCCAATAATTGCGGGTAACCCAATTTTTACAGCATCACTCCACAGTGAATAAATTTGATCTGGTGTCATGCCTACTTGATCTGGCGTCACTGCCATTTCGTGCCTCCGTAGTCGATTCGTAGTTGAAGGGAATTGAATCTGCATTGCCGCCAGGACCACCCACCTATGGACAGCTAGTCGCTTCAGCCTTGCGGCTTAGCTCGTACCCGACCACAGGCCGCTGGCCAGTGCTTACGCACCGGCAACGGATGCAGTCGCGGCCGATCGCTCGCGCGTTCAATTAAAAAACAAGGTCAAAAGCAAAACCTAAATATCAGAGTAGGGTGGTTTTGATCTTGCTACTGCCTTTGAAGCAAGGAACCAAGCACCTGGAGCATTTCGTTTAGGTCTTCATCGTTCCAACCATTGGCAGCGCACTTTGCTTTTAAAGCATGGGCCAACAAAAACGGCTGCTTTTCTTGTTCGTCATTTCCCGCAACGGCATCTTCAAACGCATCATCCACATCAATAATCTCACTTCCTAGCTTTTTATCGAAGAACAAAAGGTTTTGATTTGATTTTGCCTCTAAAATGCTGATTAAGCGGTACCGATCAGAAGACGAATCGTAGCAGCAAATGTCCATCTTTCCCTCCTTTTTTGGGTTGGCGTTACTATCTGAAACAACAGAGCTTTTAAGACTTGTCCCGAGTTGTACTAATGTATCAAGACAGGGGGTTGCGTAAATTCGTATTGGTACCTAGGAGAGCCAGGTCAAAAAGGCTCTCACTGAACATCCAAACTTTCCCACCTGGTTAACGATTCCCATACGAGACACTTCGCCTAACGGCTACGCGCAGACTTCGGCTAATCGCCTCCGTCTGCTCACGATCCGCTACGCTCCCGCGCGAAGGGTCGCGCATTCGCTTGGCGGATCTCCCGCCCAGATAAAATATCTGCCACATGCTCACGGTGAGACTTAATAGCGATTCGTAACGATAAAAAAAGGGGGTTAAAACTTGGCACTTACAGGGGAAGGTTACCGTAATTACGACCTATATAGCGTCGCATAATGTATATTATGTAAACTAGGATATCGGATAAACCCTGTCGTTGCTAAATCTAGCCAATCGTAGCCAGATCGAGACGACCGCCCCAGCGCTTGAATAATTCCTGCTTAACCGGGAGTGCTTCATTCGTCATCAAGTAATCTGTCGCCTTGGCATATTCAAAGGCGTCCTGCCTGGCTTGCTCAAGGATAGAGCCATCCTTGAGCAGACTGGCAACGCGGAAATCCGGGATGCCCGATTGTCTGGTGCCGAGGAATTCACCTGGGCCACGTATCTCGAGATCCGCCTCTGAAATCCGAAAGCCATCATTTGTTTCGACCATG
>SDWK01000251.1 GCA_004195335.1 Shewanella sp. | reverse complement strand
GAGATTGTGGATTACCACTAGGAGGTTACATGCTGCCCAACATCCACCCTGGCGAAGTGCTCCTTGAGGAGTTTTTACAGCCAATGACTATCAGCCAGAATAGACTGGCCCGCGCCATTGATGTACCGCCTCGGCGTATCAATGAAATTGTTCATGGGAAGCGCTCTATTACTGCTGATACGGCGGTACGTCTTGCTATTTACTTTGGGGTCAGCGAGAAATTTTGGCTCGGGCTTCAAGATGACTACGATCTAGAAGAAGCACGACAGCGCATCGATCACAGCCGTGTTCATGCACTGCATGCAGCCTGATTTAATTGGCTGACACACAGTGTACGTAAAGGACAGCAGCTTAACCCCTGCTGGCCCTTAGCCGACATCGGTTTCACCAAGGGTGAAAAGTTAAGCCACTGGTACTGGATTCCTGATACGCATCTTTTCATGGTGTTACGGCCTTGCAATACAACAGCAGGAGTTTTCAAATGGAGCGCTATCTCTAAACGCGCTCATACCCGCGGAGCCGAGCAACTATGGCTGTCCTTATTCCGATTGCCTTGGAAATAAAAACTGGCAAGCATGTAACCGCCGATGAGGTCCCAAGAGGCAATGTTTGCGGCTGCGAGTGTCTTTTCTGTGGCGTTCCCATGCAGGTCCGGCAACGCGCCGACATCCGTTTTTTCGCTCACCAACCACGGGAAGTCGATGACGATACACTGTGTCCAGCCAGCTTTGTACGGTGCCTCTTCTGGATGGCACGGAAGGTCTTGTCCGAAAATGATCAGATCCATCTGCCAGTCTATGAATTGACGCTGTCTGACCGAGATACCCGACTCACCAAGTCCTACGCCGTAACGCACGAGCAATGCGTGACTTACGAGCAGGTATCTTTCCCAGACATGCAAATCAATCCTCATTACGACACAGCTCTTCTCAGTATCAAGGGCCACACATTGCGCCTTCGCCTTTGTTTTGATATCGCTGTCTCGTCAAGCGCTGAAGATCGTTCTACGCCCTCATTGGTAGTCAATATCAGCTCCCTGGAGTCTGCCTTCAACCAGGAGAAGAGCAGCTTCAAGGAAGTAACTGAGAAAGCAGTACTTGAAAATACGGCAAACAAGCACTGGAGCTACCACCCCCGAGAAGCGAACGCGAGGGAGAAATTCGATGCAGCCGTTGCAGAGGCCAGAGAGGAAATGGGTCTCACCCGCCTCCCTATGACCGCTCAGGCGGCTAAGGAAACCCTTGATGACATTCAGGGGGGCAATCGGAGTTGGTCTGGTGGATCAGCACCCATTAAGCCCATCTCCAATAATCCAACCGAACGGCTGCAACGATATTGGCTCAAACTGGAGAAGGGGATGGTTATCCATCTGCCCAACCAAGACGCGGTTGCAAGAGCCGCAGCCCTACATCGGATGGATCTAGGTTTTAACCATAAGGGCGTCGCTATTCAGGCTATCTGCGCGAGACATGAAAACACCTTCAACCTTCATCTGAGCCCCCACGCACTTACCGATTTCCCAACAGACACACTGGACCTCCTCCGTGGACTGAACCGCCCGACGCTCCTTATCTGCTTTGGGAACCTCAATGAGCCTTACGAGTGCATGTGGGTGAATCAGCAACCGGGGTATGCCTTACCATGAAGCCGTTGATGCCTGTGTTTTGGCCCAGAGCGGACGCTTTGTCTGTGACCGGTTATGGCAAGTGCTGCGGACATATTGAGGTGATGGTGGCATCACCTACACCTGCTAAAATTAGGGGATGAACTGCCCTATTACGCAATAGCAGGTATTGATTATGACCATCAAGTTTTTGCAAGCTAGCATCTTAATCGCTCTGATGAGCCTCTTTGCTATAAACATCACTGTTGCTGAAGAGCGTTCAGGGCTTCTGGATGGCATGACGTTCGTTGGAAAAAACGGTGAAAAAGGCCACGCACTAGACCCTGATGAACACGAAGAAATTGTCTTTCAGAATGGGCTGTTCAGATCAACGTCATGTGATCCCTATAATTTTGAAAGCAGTGGCTATTCAACGACTGTTGTCGATAGCAGCATACATTTCAAGGCTGTTACTCATAGTCCAACACACGGGAAAATAGCCTGGCAAGGCGCGGTGAATGGTGACACTGCAGAGGTAACCTTTGTTTGGACAAAAGAGCGCTGGTATTGGGATACACATAAAGAATATTGGTTCAAAGGGGTTCTTAAGCCATAACTGTAATATCTTCGGTACAGGTAAAAGAAACTTCGTGCTAGTGGGTAAGGAGTACAGCTTTGACTCAGCGTAAATTGGATATACCCAAAAATGTTCGCTACCTGAGATTGTTGCTTTTATTGTTGATAATACTGGCAATCAATACCGGAGGAGCATGGCTAGTTCACCAGGTTGATTTTCAAATATTTCCTCGTCATGAGCCAGTGCTGCATATATTAGTACTGAGCTTTATAGCCTTCTATATCTTGCTGATGACCTTGCCCTTCATGCCGGGAATCGAGGTAGGGGTCGCACTGATGTTGTTACTCGGTAGTAAGGGGGCTGTGCTAGTCTATCTCAGCACATTGCTGGCTCTGTCCATTAGTTTTGCAATAGGTCGAGTTGTTTCATGTCAAGTTATTTGCTCAGTACTTAACTGGCTACATTTCCATAAGTCATGTGCCTTGATTGAGCAGATTGAGCCCATGGATCCACAACAGCGACTTACATTTATGTATCAACGCGCACCCAGAAAAATTGTGCCTTTTTTTCTCAAACACCGTTACTTAGCAATTGCAGCATTATTAAACCTGCCTGGAAATGCCCTTATTGGTGGTGGTGGTGGGATCGGATTAATCATCGGAATGAGTAAAATCATACCGTTCCATCGCTACTTATTTCTTTTAGCTGTCGCTATCTCACCTATCCCACTAATTTTTTACCTGCAAGGACTGTAACAGCTGACGATTCAGGTTTAGCTACTAATTATTGGTACTCCAACGGCCGCTTTGTGTCGATTTTTGCCGCTGGCGCTCACTCGAATCGACAGATCCCTGGTGACAGCCATGGGCGCATCGTGAGTGCGCCCATAGATTTGAATATGCAACTTTATTACTCACAGCAGACTCGAGAGCTGCAGTCATTAGTCAGTTGTTAATGCGCTGGGTTAATCGGTGGGCTGGCTATTAACCTGGCGGACAAATGGGTTCTATACCTATCTGTCCGTCGCCCCTAAAATCTGCCGCAGTTGCGTGGAACTACTTGATTTTCTGGGGCTCGCATGGGTCTTCGACCAATGTTGACGCATCCTTGCGTCTCCTATTAACCCGCCGGGTTAATAGCAGCCTGTCGGATTTAACGCTGATCTGCTCGGCAACCGCTCCTGCGTTGCTCTACCTCCTGCATCCATGCAGTCGTGCTTGAAAGCCGCTTCTCTTAAGTTAGAGGGGGGCCATTTTTCACCCTCTTTTTCGTTAAATAGAACCACTATTCACAAGCTACATCCCTGTAGCTTGCCCTACGGGCAGCTTCGCTGTGTAAATCGACTGTCCTGTCGATTTATCACAAGCTACGTCCTTATAGCTTGCCCTACGGGCAACTATTGCTGTGTAAACCGGCTGTCCTGCCAGTTTATCGTATCGGAATAGTTTAAAAACTGTCTCAAATCGGACTTCCCCTCGCTACCACCGGTCAAGTCCGACAGACTGCTATGTTTTTTATAACACGATGGGCAGCTTTCGCCTTAACAGGCTCACGAAGTTGTTCATCGCGGGGGAATCGTCGCCTTTTTGGAAAATACGAATCTCTGTTTGCCCCAGCATCGGTAGATCCCAGTGATCGGGCGCCACGATTAGATCATCCGGGATACTGCCCTCTGCAATGATGCTCAGCCCCATGCCAGACCTGACCGCTGCCTGGACACTGATCGAACCTTGGGCGGAGAACACGATTCGGTAAGGGCGGCCCAGAGTGTTTAGCACTTTGAAAGTGTGCTCCCGGTAGATGCAGCCCTCTGGATGCAGAGCGAGCGGGAGCGGTTGTTCCGCCTGGTAGTCGAAGGTGGGGGCGCATACCCACTTCGGGTCCCTACACGTGATGGTTTCCCCCCCCTGATTTTCGGGCATCGCGTTGACGATGGCGATATCCAGTTTGTCCTCGCAGATCAGCCTGATCAGATTTCGGCAGAGATCCATGG
>SDWK01000241.1 GCA_004195335.1 Shewanella sp. | reverse complement strand
AGATCACCGGCGATGGCGACATCCGGGCGACGCAACTTGCCCAATTCTGCAATGTCGATATCGAGATGGATCACCTTCGCATGCTCGGCAAATGAGGCCAAACGTCCGGTAACGCGATCATCGAAACGCGCCCCGACAACGATCAGTAGATCGCACTCTTGAACGGCAATGTTCGCCGCCTTCGAGCCGTGCATGCCTAACATGCCTAGGTAACCCTGGCTGTCATTCGCAATTGAGCCTAAGCCTTTTAGGGTGGCTACCGAAGGGATGCCTGTGACATCGATAAATGTCCTTAGCTGATCGACGGCACTGGCCAAACCCACACCACCGCCAACATAGAGCATTGGCTGTTTAGCCTGTTTGAGTAGAGATAGCGCCGCAGCAATTTTTTCTTCATCGAACTCAAGCTCTGGGATCCGCTCCTGCAATGGCGTCTTGTATTCGAGCATGCCTAACTGAATATCTTTAGGGATATCGACTAATACAGGCCCGGGACGGCCTGAAGCTGCCAGCTCGAAGGCCTTATACAAGGTCGGGATCAGTTCATCCATCTCTGTGACCATGAAGCTGTGTTTAGTGCATGACAGTGACAGCCCCAGCACATCGATCTCCTGAAAGGCATCGGTCCCAATCACAGCCGTCGATACCTGACCGGTAATAGCCACGAGAGGGACGGAATCGAGCAACGCATCGGCGAGTGACGTCACCAGATTGGTGGCACCAGGACCCGAAGTTGCGAAACAAACCCCGGTCTTACCGCTGGCGCGGGCATAACCGACAGCAGCAAACGCCGCACCTTGCTCATGGCGAGCAAGTAGATGTTCTACAGGCGCACCATAAAGGGCATCATAGATAGGCATGATGGCACCACCAGGGTATCCAAATATGTTGGTGACACCGTGAGCCGCTAATACCTTGATGACGGCGTCTGCGCCTCTCATCATCTGCCCTTGCTTCATCTGCCCTTGCTCCATCTGTCACTCTCTCTATTTGCCGAACTGAGGTGAGAACTCGCTCGAAAACTCACTTTAGAACTGTATGTGTAAGGGTAGAGCCCTATTTCTTCCCGCGTTTAATTTGATTTTTCAGGGCCCTAAACGAAAAACCCCCCGGTCCTTTCGGAGCGGGGGGTTAGTTGCAATCTTTTACCTAATTAGGTTTGTCGATGCGCCGTGCGTAGCCCCCGCTGTGATCTAATAATCACCACGGTAATAATCTCAATAATGAGTAGGGCTACTTGGTTAAACATACTTGACCTGTTTCCTAATTAGTTTGCTTAAATTCGATATCTTCACCAGTGAAGAGTTATTAATCAATACCACAAAGCCAATAAAAAACACAACCAAAACCTTTTCACCCACAAGACGCTGACCGTTTATCTATCTGAACGATAACCAACAAGTCGCTCGTTAAAATGTGTAGGCCAATAAGCCTCTCATTTGAAATTATCTTTTACTTCAATGGTTAAACTTTCTGACTTTGTATTATTTAGCTTTATCGATAGGCCCGGTAAATGCGCCGAACCTATCATAGGTACCGATTAAAAAATATTACTTATCTTCGACGATGCGCTGCATCTCTGTCATGTAGCCACGCAGTTCGGCGCCAATTTTCTCAACACCTGTGCCGCGAATAGCTGCATTGACTTCGATTAGGCGCTGGTTATCGACACCGTTGCTACTATCACTCAAGCTGGCACCCAAGGCTTCCGAGGACATGGCATTCACGTAATCACGTAACATAGGCACAGCGGCATGGTTAAACAGGTAACAGCCATATTCTGCCGTATCCGAGATAACGATGTTCATTTCGTAAAGACGCTTACGGGCAATCGTGTTCGCGATGAGTGGCGTTTCATGTAGTGACTCATAATAAGCCGACTCTGCGACGATACCCGAGGCAACCATAGTATCGAACGCCAGCTCAACACCGGCTTTGATCATAGCGACAAGGAAGATACCTTTATCGAAATAGGCCTGCTCATCGATGTTTTCATCACTTTGAGGCGCATTTTCAAAAGCGGTCTCTCCCGTCTCTTTACGCCATTTAAGTAGATTAGCATCGTCATTAGCCCAATCTGTCATCATGGTACGTGAAAACTCACCACCTATGATGTCATCCATGTGCTTTTCAAATAGTGGCTTAAGAATACTTTTTAGCTCTTCGGCCATCTCGAACGCTTTAATTTTGGCTGGGTTAGACAGGCGGTCCATCATGTTGGTAATACCACCATGCTTTAGCGCTTCGGTCGTAGTTTCCCAACCTTGTTGAATCAATTTAGCGGCATATCCAGGCTCAACGCCATCGGCAACCATCTTTTCATAGCCAAGAATGGCACCCGTTTGCAGCATGCCACACAAGATAGTTTGCTCACCCATAAGGTCAGACTTAACTTCGGCGATAAACGATGAGTGAAGCACGCCCGCTCTGTCGCCACCGGTTGCGCTCGCATAAGCTTTAGCAATATCGAAACCGTTCCCCTTAGGGTCATTCTCGGGGTGAACCGCAATCAGCGTAGGTACGCCGAATCCACGCTTATACTCTTCACGTACTTCGGTGCCTGGGCACTTAGGAGCAACCATGATAACGGTAATATCTTCACGAACCTGCATCCCCTCTTCAACGATATTGAAACCGTGAGAGTAAGAGAGAGTTGCGCCTTGCTTCATCAGCGGCATCACTCGGGTTACTGCATCGGTATGTTGCTTATCAGGGGTTAGGTTAAGTACTAAGTCAGCATCAGGTACTAGCTCTTCGATAGTACCTACACGAAAACCATTACCTGTTGCTTTTTGATATGAAGCACGCTTCTCTTCGATGGCTTCGGCGCGCAGTGCATAGGCGATGTTCAGACCTGAATCACGCATGTTCAGACCTTGGTTTAGACCTTGTGCGCCACAACCTAAGATGACAATGTTCCAACCCTTAATGAAGTCACAACCTTCACTAAATTCGTTGCGGTCCATAAAACGGCACTGGGCCAGTTGCTCTAATTGTTGACGCAAATTCAGAGAGTTAAAATAGTTAGCCATCTGATATACCACCTTCTGTATCGAATTTAGAAAAGTCGCTCAATTCATCTTGCTTGAGCAGTGATTGAGATCACTATAGCGCATGATTTTAATTGCTTAAAATGATATATTCGGGACGTGGTGTTGCGTTTTACGCAATACAAAATTAGCCACCAGCGAGGTTCAGCTTCTCTTATCTAAGGTGGCGTTTTTTGAATAGGGTGTGAAATGAAGGAGATCAGATTTGGACATAAAAACCATTAAGCTTTACCTGCACCTTACTGAGAGTCTCCATTTTTCCCGTACAGCTCAGGCCATGCATGTCAGTCCATCGACCTTAAGCAGGGCAATGCAAAGATTAGAAAATGAGGTAGGAGCGAAACTGTTTCAACGGGATAACCGAAGTGTCGCACTGACCAGTGCCGGTATAGAATATCGCCATTTTGCCGAACAGACCCTAGATCATTGGACCAAGCTAAAAACCAAAATAGATCCTAAGCAAGACTTACTCAGGGGCAAACTCAATCTCTACTGCTCGGTCACTGCGGCCTATAGTCACCTACCTGGGTTACTCGATAGATTCAGACGCGAGCACCCTCTGGTCGAGATAGCATTAACCACCGGAGATGCAGCCAATGCCGTCAGTGAAGTGAAAAATAACCGCGCCGATATTGCCATTGCCGCACTGCCGGATCCCTTTCCAGACAATCTTCATTTCGCGAAAATTGATGACATACCACTGGTCATCATCGCTCCGACATTTCGCTGTCAGGTACAGGAGTTACTGACCGAGTCCTATATTCCATGGGATCGTCTGCCCTTTATCGTTCCCGAACACGGACCGGGAAGACGCCGAACCGACAATTGGTTTAAACAGCTTGGCTTATCACCCAATATCTATGCTCAAGTGTCGGGACAAGAGGCCATCGCCTCAATGGTTGCCCTGGGTTGCGGAGTCAGTATTACCCCAGAAGTCGTCATCACCAACAGCCCGGTTCGCGATAGAATTCAGATCATTCCAACTCCCATCGCGATCCCGCCTTTCGAATTAGGCTGCTGTTGCAGACGTAAGCGATTAGATGATCCCATATTGGCCGCTTTTCTTAAGGTGGTTTAACTCAATAACCTTAACTCGGGTTAAACATGTCGTTCGATAAACCATATAC
>SDWK01001038.1 GCA_004195335.1 Shewanella sp. | reverse complement strand
ATTCTATGTTAATGTAATGTAACTAAAAGAAAAGCTACAGGTATCTAGCCGACTTAGTCATCCCTTTTTAGCCGATATCTAAGGTATTGTGGACGCCATTTCAAGGATTGAAAATGCAGATAAGAATAGCAATCGATGAAGATCTTGAATCTTTAGCAATCATGTTCGATGAATATAGAAAATGTTTAGGAAAAGAGTCCGATCTTCAAGGGGGCAAGGAGTTCATTGAGTCCCGGTTACTCGAAAATGACTCGGTTATCTTTATTGCCATACTTGCGGCCACCCCTGTTGGTTTTATTCAGCTATATCCTTCATTTTCATCAAGCCTGCTAAAACCTTTGTGGTATTTCGATGACCTGTACGTAGCCGAGCAGCAGCGTGGTAAAGGGATTGCCAAAGAACTGGTTGCTAAAGCCAAAGAGCTCGCCGATGAAACTCAGGTACTTGCCGTTCGCAGGGAAAGCCTGGAAGGGAATGGATTTGTGGCGATTGAATCATTCGTAATGTGATTTAACTTCCCTTTCGGAACAGGGAATTATCGGGTTAACACTTGATTAAAGCTGAATACACTATGGTATTATTGAGCGCTTAATAAATTTTGGAGCTAGTAGGTTGAATAAGAGCGTTATTACAAACCTGATCGCAGCCGCTTTGGTTATGGCAGGGTATTTTTTTGCATCCCCGATTATCATCAGTATTGGATTATTTGCACTCTCCGGAGCCGTCACCAACTGGCTTGCCGTTCATATGTTGTTTGAGAAGGTGCCAGGCCTTTATGGTTCTGGTGTCGTTCCGTCTCGTTTTGAAGAGTTCAAGGCCGGGATCAATCACTTGATGATGAAACAGTTTTTCACCGACGAAAATATCGATCGATTTCTATCTGAGCAAGGTAGCGGTGAATCCCACATCAACTTGAAGCCAGTGATTGAACAGGTTGATATGACGCCGGCATTTGATGCGCTGGTGACGACGGTTGAACAGTCTTCACTTGGCGGTATGTTAGCCATGTTTGGTGGTAGCGAAGCCATTACACCGCTAAAAGAGCCATTTATCGAGAAGATGAAAAACTCATTGGTTGAGATATCTCAAAGTGAAGAGTTTTATGCGCTGCTTAAGAGTGAATTAGAGCAACCCGATGTGCTCAATGATATGCGCACAAAAATCAATGAAATTGTCACTCAGAGATTAAACGAGCTGACACCGCAACTCGTCAAAGAGATCATTCAAGAGATGATAAAAGAACACCTCGGCTGGTTAGTCGTTTGGGGTGGCGTTTTAGGTGGTATTATCGGCTTTATCGCGGCAATGCTAACGATCTATGGCTGATGATTTGTTATACCCGTTGTGCGTCTTGAATTAACAACATGTTTAATATAATGGGTATGATTAACAGGGAGCTTCGGCTCCCTTTTTGTTATCCGTAAAGCTATGCTATAAGAGAGTCAGTCAAGGGAAAGAATGCGCTTATACCAATCGGTATTAATGGAGTCAAAATGGATCCGCATAACAAAATCAACTATCTAGAAATTCCGGTAAAAGATCTGCTTCAAACCAAAACCTTTTTTAATCAGGCGTTTGGCTGGGACTTTACGGATTATGGGCCGGAATATAGCTGTTTTAATCATGCCGGGATCGCGGGGGGATTTTACTTGTCACCACACTGTTTCGAGTTAAGTACGGGTTCGGTGTTGATTGTTATCTATTCAGATGATCTGCTTGAGTCTATTGCCAGCGTTGAAGCCGCGGGCGGCTGTATCACTAAGCCGGTATTTTCTTTCCCGGGTGGGCAAAGGTTTCATTTTAAAGATCCCAATGGTAATGAGTTTGGGGTGTGGTCCCAGTAGTTAAGTAAGCGTCGCTTGATAAGAGTCATTTACTCAGAGCAGTTTAATAAGACTTGTTTACTCAAAGCAGTTTAATAGGAGTGGCTTATGCCCCATTGCATCATCGAATATTCGGCGCCATTAGCGCAAAGTGTTGATATTAAACAGCTCGTTCAACGTGTTCATCATGGCGCGATTAACTCTGGGTTGTTTGAACGCTCAGCGATCAAGACCAGAGCGATTCGGTGTGATGAATATCAAGTGGGCGATAACCATTTAGGCAGTTTTATCCATATTACAATAAAAATCATGCCCGGAAGAACGGATGATCAGAAAAATCATCTATTGTCTGCGGTATATGATTCGATTGCCGCTGAAACTGCCGAAGTGTGTAGCCTGACTTTCGAAGTGATCGAAATTAATGCAACCAGCTATACCAAATACTTGGCGAGTGGCCACTGATTGTTATCGGTTAATTGCATCAGGTTTAGTATGTAAGTGGGTGAGTAAATAACAAAGCGGTGATAATTTTCATTACCACCGCTTAACTGTACATGCTTGCTGCTTAGTTAATTAATAGGCACTGTCATGTACCGAACGCACCGCACGTCCTGATGGATCGATGATCCCTCGCAGGCTCTCATCCCACTCTAAAGCCTCTGGTGTTGAGCAGGCTACCGACTTTCCGCCTGGTACTGTTTCGGCAGCGCTTGATAATGGAAAGTGCTCCTCGAAAAAGCAACGATAAAAATAGGCTTCCTTCGTTTCAGGCGTGTTATATGGAAACTTGAATTTTGCATTGGTTAATTTAAGATCGTCGACTTTCTCTTCGGCCAGCTCTTTCAATCCGTCGATCCAGGAGTATCCCACACCATCGCTGAACTGTTCCTTTTGGCGCCATGTGACCTCATGCGGCAGCTTGTGTTCGAAGGCTTGGCGAAGAATATGCTTCTCAATCTTGCCATCTTTAGACATCTTAGCTTCCGGGTTAATGCGCATTGCCACATCCATGAATTCCTTGTCGAGGAAAGGGACACGTGCTTCCAGTCCCCAGGCAGCCATCGCCTTGTTTGCACGTAGGCAATCAAACAGGTGCAGCTTATCGAGTTTACGAACTAACTCCTCATGGAATGCCTGAGCGTTTGGTGCTTTATGGAAATAGAGGTAACCGCCAAATAATTCATCGGCTCCTTCACCCGATAACACCATCTTTATGCCCATGGCTTTAATTTTCCTTGCCATCAAGTACATAGGTGTCGCGGAGCGAATGGTGGTGACATCATAAGTTTCCAGATGATAAATCACATCTTTAATCGCATCGATACCATCCTGGAAGGTAAAGGTGATCTCATGGTGAATAGTGCCAATGGCATCGGCCACTTTTTTGGCGGCAATCAAGTCTGGTGCGCCTTCAAGTCCGACGGCAAAAGAATGAAGCTGTGGCCACCATGCGTTGCTTTCGCCATCATCTTCGATACGACGCTTGGCGAAGGTCTGAGTAATTGCTGAGATAACCGATGAGTCGAGTCCGCCTGAGAGCAAAACGCCATAAGGGACATCGGACATCAACTGACGTTTTACCGAAGCTTCAAGGGCGTCTCTGAGCTCCTCAATGCTAGCAGGGTTGTCTTTTACGGCATCAAATTCTCGCCAATCTCGCTGATAGTAATGAACATAGCCATCACTGCTTGTCATGTAATGGCCAGGTTTGAACACTTCTACCGTTTTACATACCGGCATCAAGGCTTTCATTTCCGAAGCGATATAGAAGTTTCCTTCTGCATCTACACCGGTGTAAAGCGGAATGATCCCCATATGGTCACGACCTATCAGATAGAGATCTTTCGATTTGTCATACAGAACAAATGCGAATATGCCGTTCAGCTTATCAAGGAAGTCAGCCCCATATTCTTGATAAAGGGAGAGGATCACCTCACAGTCTGAATTGGTTTGGTAGCTATACTTATCGCCTAACTCGGCTTTGAGTTCTTTGTGGTTATAGATTTCACCGTTGACGGCAAGAATGATGTTTTCGTCTTGGCTGATAAGAGGTTGAGCACCGTGTTCAATATCGACGATAGCGAGACGTTCGTGAGCGAGAATCGCTTTATCACAGCTATAGATCCCAGACCAATCAGGACCGCGATGACGAAGTAGTTTAGACATCTCCAGCGCGACCTGACGAAGTGGTGTCGCATCCGACTTAATATCTAAAATGGCAAATATTGAACACATAGGCTAACTCCAACAAAACGGTGTAAATCTCAATTGAGTATTACCTGTCTCTTATACACATCT
>SDWK01001026.1 GCA_004195335.1 Shewanella sp. | reverse complement strand
CTGGGAAGAGTTAAAACGTATAATGGATTATTCGGAAGAAAATGTGACGTCATCGCTTTTTATATGCTGGGGTGCTCAGGCTGGTTTATATCATTGTATGAATCAATTCCCGAGTTGGCTTTCAGGGCTTTTAACGTCACCACGACAACGGCGGCATCTGGCGTCTTACCCGATACGCGAGTCTTTATGTTACAGAACTTTTCGAACCCCATATCTGAACCGAATCCCCCCTCTGTCACCACTATGTCGGCAAGTTTTAAGGCTATCCTGTCGGCGATAATCGATGAGTTACCGTGAGCGATATTAGCAAAGGGGCCGGCATGAATAAGACAAGGATCACCCGTTAATGTCTGCATAAGCGTAGGTTCTATCGCATCATTCATGATCACCGTCATCGCGCCGGCAACACCTAAGGTTTCTGCGGTTATCGGTTGCCCAAGAGTATCTAGGGCCAGCACTAGCTGACCGATACGCCTGCGCATATCTTTTAAGTCCAGACTCAAAGCCAATATTGCCATCAGCTCTGAAGCGGCAGTGATATCAAACCCGGATTCATGGATGGGCCCGTTATTATCACCAAATCCTACGGTAATGTTTCTTAAACTGCGTTCATTATGGTCGACCACTCGGCGCCACAAGATCTTCTCTGGATCGATATTAAGCGGCGCTTGACCCGACAGCTCACGGTATTCGCCTGCCGTCATTCGGGACTCATGGAATAATCTGGCATCGATAGCCGCTGCGGCTAAGTTATGGGCACTGCTCACGGCATGAATATCACCGGTCAGATGCAGGTTTAGCTCCTCCATAGGGACCACCTGGGAGTAACCGCCACCAGCCGCACCGCCTTTAATGCCAAAGACAGGTCCCATACTGGGCTGACGAATACAGGCACAGGCTTTCTTACCCAAGGCGTTTAACCCCTGAGTTAACCCTATGCTGGTGACTGTTTTGCCTTCACCGAATGGCGTGGGTGTCACGGCCGTGACTATCACCAACTTCCCTTCTAAATTGTCTTCTACGCGCTTAAGAATAGATAACTTGACCTTAGCTTTAGCGTCTCCAAAGGGGACAAGTTCTGAGGAGGTAATGCCAAATTGCTCTGCGATTTGGGTAATGGGTCGATGCTTGGTTTGACGAGAGATCTCGATATCGGTCAGCATTCTAATGTTCCCCTTTTTTAATAATATGTAGGATAGGTCTAGGTAGAATAAAATATGCGCCCCGAATATAGGGGATCTACGGCGTGAGCTAAATAGCTGGCTTTGAAATGTCTTACTTATTTAAGCTTTTATGAATCTAAATCAAGAAACGTGCCCCACTGATTAGTGAGTAGTAACGCACGTGCAGGAAAAATATAACAAATAAAAGGCGCGTTCACGCCTTTCATTATTCAATCTGATAAGCACTACTTGATAAGAGCTATAGGCTAAAGAAAACGAAGTTCTCCAGAGAGATGTGGACGACGACCGCGGGCATCTCTCAATTCAAACACTAAATTATCTTCGTTAATTTCGGCAGCAAAACTCACATTGGAAGGCATAAAAAGTGGTAGCTTAAAAGTGACATCGACAGTACAGGGACGATCGCCAATCTGAGGCATCATCTGAGCAATACAGCGAGCTTTAGACCACATGCCATGAGCCAGTACTCGATCGAAACCAAACCGTTTAGAGAGTACCGGATGCAAGTGGATCAGGTTGTAATCACCGGAAGCCATAGCATAACGACGCCCGAGGTCATCGGACAAAGTCCAAGCTTCGGACGTTTCCCACGCCATGCCATTACTCTTAGGTGGACGAATACGACGTGTGGCACCTTCGATACGATACAGGTAAGTCGATAACGACTCCCACACCAACTCACCATCGACGAACGCCCGCGAAGCCAGATCAAATTCCAGCCCGGAATCAGTCACTTGACTATCAGTCAATTCGCACTCGAAATTGAATTTCTCATCGACACTGACAGCTCTGTGCAAGGTGATGCTATTTCTCAGGTGTATCATGCCGAGCAATGGGAATGTAATAGCCTCATGGGTAAAAATCACCGCATGCAGACGAAATGCCATCACATAGAGATAGGTTAGGGGTAATGTTTTGCCATCGAAGTCAAAACCACATATTGAGGCATATTGCTCCACTTTATCCCGAGACAAACATACGCCAGCACTACTGACCTGAATTTTCGGTAATGCTTGCTCATTCCAACCCGGCTTACGGCCGAAGAAGATCTTGCGATACAAGGAGAACAGCGAAGGCATCGCCTTTAATTCAATCGAATAATCTTTTTCCACGCTTACCGAACCTTTCAAATTTCAAATCACCAAACCGACATCAGCAGGCGATTATACTCAATATGAGCGGCTTTGTCCCTTGTTCCCATTTTATGGCCTGAAGAAAGGGAAGTATGCCTGTATCACTAACAGGCATGCAAAGTCAGCGAACAATGAGTTAAAGTCGACAGTACAAATTCGTTACTCAAGCTCCATCAAGATATTAGCTCCCTCCTTTGTCTCCCGCTTATACTGCAATCTAATGGTTAGTAGCAATCAATCAAATAATTCAACCTGATTATCTGCCTGCTTTGTGACAATACCTTTGAGATAGACCTTCTCTTCCGTCATCATCTGAGCGATTCGTTCCGGCGACATTCGCTTGAGCAACACTTTGCCGCTATTGGGGTGAAAAAGTACTTTTCTCGGCCAGGGGCCGCCCAAGTCCTCAGTTTCTACCGGGATATCTTCCAGTGCCAGGTAATTTTTTACAAACTCAATATTAGATTTACCGACATTGAGCACCGAAGTTTTTGTCATCTGTGCGCCGCCGAAAATTTTAGCTTTTAACCTGTGGCGTTGACCACCAGAGGTTAAAATGCCATTAATTAACTGCTCCATCGCTAAATTTCCATAGCGACAGGAGTAACTGGTTAATTGATGCCAATCTTCATGGAGCTCCCTTTCCGGGAGAAGGAAGTGGTTTAAACCGCCAATACCTAAGAGTGGATCCCAGATACAGGCTGCCACACAGGAACCGAGCCGAGTAAATATATATTCGTCGTGGGAAGTAATATAGAAGGCGCCGGGGTCTACCCTGGCGATCACTTTACTGTGTTTGTTGTCCCAGTTTCTGGGGATCCCCTCAAAGCCAGTTCGTGGCGGAGGTATCGCGACAGCTTGCATTCAGCCTCCCTGCTGTGAATCAAATAGTACTGAGCACTTACCTTATGAAATAGGCTCGCTTCCAGAGTATAGACAGGCAGCCATTAACTTGCCCTGTTATTTACTGATGGACTATCTACTGCTATTACACTCATGCTTCCAACAATTTGTCGTCTGTGCGCCATGCTTTTGCATCTCCATCACCATGCTTCGGTCACCGACAACATGCCCGGCCCCGACAGCGATAAACATAGGTTGTGGAGTGCTAGGATCGAGCATCAGCTCTCTTATTCTTGCCGCCATGTCGATATTTCTTTGCCATAAAATCTTCTCGAGTAACTCTTTATCGTCTCCATCGGACATCTGTCCCTCCATCAATTCGGCAAGATGAAGTTCATCTCCTGTCCGCCATGAGCGAATCAAGCCATGCATATCCTCATCGGGTCCTTCAATGGCTTCTTTAACCATGCTCCATTGGGTCTTATCATCGAATGAGGCCATTAGTTGAAACTGAAACTCGGTACTTTCCAACTCCAACACTGGTCTGCCCTTATTCTTTGAGATCAATACCTGTTCGACCCCATATACAGCGCTGTAACCCAGCTCTTCAAATCGGGCCATACCCAGTTGCATCGACTGCAGCCAAGGGGCATAACCACTTAACGCGGCACACTCTCTCGCTTTTCTTTGGCAATAACTATCGAGTACAGCTTGAGTCTCTATATCGATAGGGGCTTGGCCTACGCCGTATTTTCTGATGAGTGAGGCAATATCCGCACTGGCCGCATCAGCTTCAACCACCAAGGACTCAGCCGAATCGAACAGAGATTCAATTTGTTCAGGCATCGGATAAAAATTTGCCTTGCCCACATGAATCGAACCCAACAGATAAGAGACCTTCCCCTGATATTCAATTTTATAAAATGGTGGCGTATCCAATGTGGCTGCTTGGGCACAAACAAGTCCCATCGCCACAAACATCCATACCAGTGCAACTAATCGCTTCAGTTGACTTGTTGCCATCAGCTTCGCCCCTTATAATCC
>SDWK01000699.1 GCA_004195335.1 Shewanella sp. | reverse complement strand
AGTGAGTTTCATGATTATATGAAGTTGCACCGCCATACAGGCTGAAGTTACTGGTGAGGCTGTAACTGAGTCCAAAGCGCCACATGATGTCCTTGGTGTAACCCTCACTGGGCTCAGGAACATTTAAATCATCTTTTTGGCTGGCCGCATAACCGATATAGTAACCCCAGCTCGCGTAATCTCTATCGTAATGATAGGGTGCGAAGGTGACGCCGTACATGTTATTCGCCGCCGGGATATAATCGAGACTCACACTCATTTTAGGTTTAAAGGCGGACTCGGACTCTGGTGCGAACTGATTCGCCGTAGCCGTTAAGCTGATGAGCATGAGGCCTAAAGCGAGTAAATATTTTGTCATCTGCAGCATCCGATTTCGACTTTAAAGCTGGATTGTTGTTAAAATTTTAGCTGTAGTCAATCAAGAGTGCTAAAATTTCTTTTAAAATAGACGCTTGTAACTTGGTTGTGTCTTATTTTGTATTCTATTGTTTCGGCTTGCGAGCGATGATTTAACAAACAGTTATCTTAGCTCCAGTCTCTAAGGGAAGGTTATTGTGGATCAAGAATTAAGATTACAGATCTCTCAGTGGTTATCGGATTGGGGAGTCAACAGTGCGCCTTCGGACGGGGTCTCCACATCGGTATTGGTATTTGCCTCTATGGTACTGGCAATGATCGCCTATCTGTTTGTCAGAAGAGGGGTCGTACATACGATGAATATCGTCATCCAACGCTCAAAAGTGAGCTGGGACGATATCTTCATGCGCCACAAGGTGTTGGAGAAGTTCTCCTATATCGTGCCCGTTTTTGTTCTCGATCTTTTATTACCTATAGCACTCACAGAGCACCATCTGTTGAGCTCTCTGGCCGATCGCCTGCTGAGCGTCAGCATTGTTATTATACTAATTCGAGCCGTGTATAGCGCCCTCGATGCGTTTAATGAGATTGCAGATGTTAATCTGGTTAGTCGGCGTCTTCCGATAAAGAGCTTTGTTCAGCTATTTAAGCTGTTCCTCTTCTTCGTCGCCATCATCATCTCCATCTCTGTGATAGCGGACCAGTCGCCGGTTTACTTCCTAAGTGGTTTAGGTGTCGCGACTGGTTTGGTGATGTTGGTCTTCAGAGACACCATCTTGGGTTTTGTCGCAGGTATTCAGCTGGCGGCGAATCGCATGGTGAGCACTGGCGATTGGATCCAGATGGATAAGTATGGTGCCGATGGTGCGGTTGAAGAGGTCTCTTTGACAACCGTTAAGGTGCGTAATTGGGATCAGACTATTACTATGATCCCCGCCTATGCCCTAGTCTCTGACGCGTTCAAAAACTGGCGCGGCATGTCTGAATCCGGCGGGCGACGCATTAAGCGTTCTATCTCCATCGATATTCATTCGATTGGTTTCCTGTCTGAGGATGACAAGATTCGTCTGAGTAAGATCAATCATCTTAAAGCTTACTTTGCTGAGAAGAATGAAGAGTTAGCCGATTTTAACCGTCTGGTCGACGATGCAGATATGCCTGTTAACAGTCGACATTTAACGAATATCGGTACTTTTAGGGCCTATTTGAAGGAGTTCGTGAATAATCACGACAATATCCATAAAGATATGACCTTGCTAGTGCGTCAGTTGGCGCCGACATCAGAAGGGGTGCCGATAGAGATCTATATCTTCACCAACGATACTCGCTGGGGGGTCTATGAAAACATTCAGGGGGATATCTTCGATCATGTCTTTGCCATATTACCCGAGTTTGGTTTGCGGGCTTTCCAGGGACCGACGGGACCGGATATCAGGAGTCTGAAAGCCTCCATGTAGGAGCGGCTTTAGCCGCGAATGTTTCAGGGTTGGTCAATGATGTTCCATACATCATTCGACATTTCCTCCACTGACCCATAAGGATATGGGAAATGCCTTTAAAGCGTATGGAACGCTTAAGGCCGTGGAGGTCTGCCCAACTGGTTCCAGACCAGTTCTGGCATGTGGAGGTCTGATCCCGGCCAGAAGCATCGCCGGGATGACAAACAGTTTCTTGTTGCTTGCTACTTGTTATTCTTCTTTAAGCATTTTTTCGCACCTCGCACCTGCTCTTACACTTCTCTCGTTAACAGAATTGCTGCGAGCGTGATAAATACGCCACCGCTGGTTCTGTCAAACCAATGCAGCTTATTGCTGGTTTTCAGTGTCGGCGCAAGAACATTGGCCATGCTGGCATAGAGCATCACAAAACTGAAATCGACTATGGCCCAAGTGATCGCCAGTGTTGCGAGTTGTGGTCCCTGCGGGGCTGTAATATCGATAAACTGGGGGAATAGGGCGCCAAAAAATAGCAGATCCTTTGGATTGCTGATCCCGACTAAGAAAGCCTGTTTGAACATCTGTTTAGGGCTGCCTTTCCCCTTGATATGTTGCAGATCTAAGCCTTTGGCACTGGCCTTGGTGAGCAGGAGTTTTATGCCCAGAAATATCAGATAGGCTGCGCCACAATATTTTAAAATCGTAAAGCCATACTCGGTTGCACTCAGTAAGGCACCGAGACCTGCGGCGGATGCCGCCATTAAGATAAGAGCCGAGGTAACGCTGCCTAATGCGGTGGCTAAACTGCGACTCTTGCCGTAGTGGATCCCATGACTCATCGACAACACAGCCATGGTTCCCGGCGCTATGGCAATAAGAAGAACCGCGAAAAAGTAGAGTAACCAAGTATCGAAAATCATAGATTGTATAAAATCGTGGGTGGTGACCGCACTATAGCGGTCAGTGGATTAATAGGCAATCTTAGACGCTCGAAAACTAATCAGATTTAGGGTTGAAAGTCAGGAATGACCTTAGGATGGCGCCCTTTTATCGAACGATAAAAGGTGATGATTCGATTCATATCTTGCTGCATATCATCAGTGGTTGGGACACCTTGCGGGATGATCACCGTTTGGTTGTCAAAGTCGAAACCTATGGTAATGATGGGGACTTGTGCCTTACTCGCAATATGATAAAAGCCGGTTTTCCAACGTTTAACCGGACTTCTCGTTCCTTCAGGTGCTAGCGCCAAGCTAAAGTTGGGATCCGAATTGAATAGTTGTACGACGGCATCGACTAAATTATTGCTCTTAGTTCGGTCAACAGGCCTTCCACCAACGGCTTTAAAAAACCACCCCCAAGGCGGTATAAACAGTTGATGTTTTCCGAGAAAGTTGACCTTGGCTCCCAATGCGCCTCGCGCTAATACCCCGAGAATAAAGTCCCAGTTACTGGTGTGCGGGCCAACGATAGCGACGAATTGGCTGTCGCTTGGTAGCGTACCTGAGATTGTCCAGCCAGTGATCTTTAAAGCTAATTTGCAAAATTGTTGAAACATATCAGAAAGCTCAATGCCATTTATAATGAAATCTGCCTCTTTATACCGATTGGTATTACAGTAATACCAAGGCGTGAGGTCGTTATTTGAGATAGTATATAATTAATAGTACACCCTATAGTGCACTTTGGGAGAAAAGCATGTTTAAAAAGGGATTTTCAGTCTTATTGATGCTATTTGCATTTAGCGCTACAGCGGTACCAACCGATGATATCGCTCAGATATTGTCGATGCAGCAGGATGCCTGGAATCGTGGCGATCTTGACGGATATATGCAGGGATACTGGCAAAATGACAAGATGCGTTTTGCCTCCGGGAAGAAGTTTCGCTATGGCTGGGAAGGGACGTTAGCGGCGTATAAGAAAAACTATCCGGATAAAGCGACGTTGGGTAGCTTAACGTTCACCATCGAAGAGACCAAAATGCTCAGTAATTATGCGGCGATAGTGGTTGGTCGCTGGCAATTAACCCGGATAAAAGATCAGCCCAATGGTGTGTTTACCTTACTGGTTGAAAAAATTGATGACCGCTGGGTGATCACCCATGACCATACTTCAAATTAGCAAGCATCCCAAATAACCAGATACTGAAATAGCCTGACCTTTGATAGACAGGGCTTGCACTAACCATTAGTTTTATCTAATATCTATTCGTTATTAGAAAATACTAATGGAGTAGTGCACAATGAGTCAGTATCGTCGCCCGGCCGCCCTCGCTATAACCCTCCTAATCGCTTCCTTTTCGGTGAATGCCTCTCAGGAGTTAGATCGGGATGCTAAAGGTTTGGTCAAACAGTTTGGCGCCACATTGAAGCCTCAGCTTATACAAGCGATGCAGCAAGGAGGACCGCTAAATGCTGTCGATGT
>SDWK01000437.1 GCA_004195335.1 Shewanella sp. | reverse complement strand
CCCATGAATATATGGAGCAGCAGGGTTTGACAGCGATTTACTGTCGGCCTTTGGTGGAACATAAAACCGCCAGACTCAGGGCCATCGAATTTTATAGGGGGTAATACCATTGGTATAAGAAAGTGAACGACTCGGATTTATTTTTGGCAAACTAATTCAAGGCGAATGGATGAGCGAATGGTGATCCCTTCTGAAGTCATTCAACGCAGAAGTAGGCATCCAAAAACGCCTGAAAGGCGAGTTTGGCACATCCGATGCCGTGTTAACGAGCTTATTAGCTCCATATGCTAGTGACCACTATCTGTTATAAAGAGGCAATCTTTTTAGATTGCCGACTCAGACTCAATCACTTTCTTGATCCCATGTGGGTGAACCTTAATACAGATATTACCCTTTTTGAAGGCAATCGTTGGGTTGGCAAGGCGTTCATGTTCTCCCTTGGGAGAGCTCATTTTAACCTTAATATCCGTCTCCAGCTTCAAGATAGATTCGAGCTCTGGTGCTAATTTGGTTAAATGAGCACTGAGTTCATCACAGTTTTTTGCCTGACAGGGCAGCACAAGTTCGATGTGTTCCCACCCTTCGACCGGATACGCTTTATCTCCCGGGTAGGGCAGTTCGACACACTCTATGCTCATATCGCCGAGGATTAACGGGGAGTGAAGCTCAAATATTAAGATGGGACGACCATTGATTATATTGTTGGAGATCACGGTACCGAACCGCTCAAAATCCAGGCTTAAACGTTTGGCCGCTTCGGTGCTATTGACTCGTAAGGCGACGTGATCACAGGCTAATTTTAGCTGAGTTAATCCTAATTCTGAGATGAAATCTTTGATGCTGTTACTAAAGTTTGACCAGGTAGCATCGAGGTCCTGGTATGAGATTGGGGAGGTCATTTTCGGTGTGAATTTCCAGTAAAAGTGAGGGCGTTAAGGCCAGATCTCTATGGGTGTGCCTTCGTCGATAGCGCGCCAAAGTTCATCCATTTGCGCATTGGTTATAGCGATACAGCCATCGGTCCAGTTGTATTGTTGTGCCTCTTCGGGAGTTAAAGAAGAATTTGGGTTCTGTCCGTGGATCATTATCTGCCCGCCAGGGGATAATCCCAATGCTGTCGCCCTGAGGCTGTCTTCTTCATTGGGATAGGAGATATGAATGGCGCGGTAGTATGAACTATTCGACTTTTTATAATCCAGTAGATAACGGCCTTCAGGTGTGCGCTGATCGCCTTCTGTCACCTTGTGTCCCACAGGACTGTCTCCCATTGCGATACGATATTTGCGTAGGATCTGTCCGTTACGCATCAATGACATGCTTGATTGTGATTTATCGACCACCACGAGGTCTATTTTGCCAATACTGGTATTTGATGAACTGTAACTCGCACTCTGTAACGAGGTCACTGCGCCTATTTGCAACGAGTAGCTTATCGAAATGACGAATGAGATTAGAATAAATATTTTGTGCATCAGGTATCGAAGGTCCGATGATTAAACCGCGGTTATAGTTATATCTTACCTCAATTATTAGTTTAGGGCAGGGAGGAATTTAATCTGTTTGGTATTATCTAATAGAAGTGGCAAAATACCCTGCTGTGCTATTTAGCGTTGCCTCATCTTCAGAATCAAGGAAAGAGTGTCTACATGCAACAAGATAATCAGCCAAAACCTGACACTTCTATAAGGTATAAACTACGAGAGATCATCTTTGGTACCGATACTAAAGCGGGCCGGTATTTCGATATCGCCTTGATCGTCTGTATTATTATGAGTGTTACCCTGGTGTTCTTGGATACCATGGCTGGGATCCATGAGCAATATGGTCAGATCATACGAATATTGGAATGGATATTCACCGTGATTTTCACCCTAGAGTATGTGTTGAGGCTGTACTGTTCGGCTCAACCCGTCGCCTATGCTCGTAGCTTTTATGGCGTTGTCGATCTCTTATCTGTTTTGCCCAGTTATCTGGCCCTGATTTTCCCAGGAGCCAACTTCACAATGGTTATCAGAGTATTAAGGCTCTTTAGAATTTTCAGAGTGCTTAAATTGTTGCGATATCTTAGTGAGGGAAATGTATTACTGAGGGCCATGTTACAGTCAGGGCGTAAAGTATTTATCTTCTTTTTCTCTGTCAGCCTGATTGTTATGGTGTTGAGTGCAATTATGTATGCGGTCGAAGGTCCTGAAAATGGCTTCACCTCAATGCCTAAATCAATCTATTGGACCATAGTCACGATCACTACCGTGGGTTATGGAGACATCACTCCCGGAACCACCTTGGGCCAGGCTATCGCCGCATTTACTATGTTGCTCGGTTATTCCATTATTGCGATTCCGACAGGCATTTTAACGGTAGAAATATCTCAGGAGATGGGACGACATAAAGACCTGCGTCGATGCAGTAACTGTTTAAAGAAAGGTCATGAAAATGACGCTGACTATTGCGATAGCTGTGGTAGTGAATTAGAGAACGATGTTTAATGTATAGCTAAGGAAAGAGATGACAGTCGCTAAATTTGTTCAAGGTTCGATAATGCGTCACATATTGATGATGAGCTCCACGGCTGCGGTCGGGATCTCAGCACTTTTTGTGGTCGACTTAATCGATATGTTTTTTCTTAGTTTGCTCGGCGAGCAAGAGTTAGCTGCAGCTGTAGGTTACGCCGGAACCATCTCATTTTTTACCACCTCTATCGGTATCGGTCTCTCCATCGCTTTAGGTGCATTAGTCTCCCGCGCTATAGGAGCAAAGCAGTTAGATAGAGCCAAAAGATTATTGCTCAATAGTGCAGTAGTGACCCTGCTTATGACCTTATGTGTTTCAGCGGTCGTGACTTACTTTATTCCTGAAGCGCTAGCCTTAGTTGGCGCGACGGGGCAGACGGCTGAGCTGGCGGCCAGTTATCTCTACATTTTGGTGCCGTCACTGCCTATTATCTGTTTGGCGATGGCATTGGGTGCGGCCTTGAGGGCTGTCGGTGATGCAAAGCTCTCTATGATGTCTACCTTAGCTGGTGGTGGTGTTAACTTAGTTTTGGATCCGATTTTTATCTTTGCGATGGGAATGGGAATAGAGGGGGCGGCCGTTGCCTCTGTACTGGCTCGCATAGCGGTACTTGTCATCGCTGCACGTGGTGTGATCAACAAGCATAACCTCTTTGGAAAGTTTGAGTTCGATAGCTTTAAAGCCGATTTAAGGCCGATATTTGCCATTGCCGGCCCTGCTATGTTGACGAATGTGGCGACACCGATCGGTAACGCCGTTGTAACCCGAGCTATCGCTGATTTTGGTGATGGGTATGTGGCTGGTTGGGCAGTGTTAGGACGGTTGATCCCCGTATCATTCGGCATGATATTCGCGCTTTCCGGCGCGGTTGGTCCCATTGTCGGTCAAAATTTTGGTGCCCATGAATTTGGCCGAGTAAGAGAGAGCCTGACTAAGGCATTACAGTTTTGCGTCTTATATGTCATCGGTGTTTCTCTGATTTTAATGCTGTTACAAGAGCAGATTATCTCACTATTTGATATGCAGGGAGATAGCGCCGACATCATTCGTTTCTTCTGTACTTATATCGCCGTATTTTTTATATTTTCCGGTGCGCTCTTTGTGGCCAATGCTTCATTTAACAATTTAGGCAAACCTAAATACTCCACCTTCTTTAATGTGGGTAAAGCGACGATTGGCACTATACCCTTTGTCTATTACGGAGCACAGTTGGGTGGCGTATATGGTGTGTTGATAGGGCAGGTTATCGGGTCTATCATTTTTGCTATTTTTGGGGTATTCGCAGCCTTCAGGCTGATCGAAAAAGTGAAACAAACGTCTTTACAGTATGGGGATGTGGAGTTAGAGATTAAAACGGATGAGGAGTTACTGGATAGCGAGCTTATGCCAAGTAGCCCTAATCCATTGTCCTCTTCATGTACTCAGATGGCCCAGATAACGGAAGAGCAGGACTGTGAGGCCAGTAATGAACTGACGAAATCATTGAATGCTACAGACAGCAGGGCTGGATAATACCAATCAGTATAAAGATGTGATCGGTCAGCGAGAATTTAGCGCTTCAGAGGCAAGGCCCTTTATTGCTCCTCGGCTCTGGCATCCTGCTTCGCTCTACCTCCTACATCCATGTAGTCGTGCATAAATGACATTTGCAACATCTGACCTCCAAGGATGGAGGAAATGTCTTAAGTATGTCGGGAACATACAAGACCATGTTG
>SDWK01000428.1 GCA_004195335.1 Shewanella sp. | reverse complement strand
TACCAATACTATTGCAGCTAGTAGGGAGAGAGCACGATGAAGTTTGCGATCATCGGTGGCGGCACCAGTGGCATGGTGACGGCCTACTATCTGAGTAAGAAGGGCCACTCGGTTACAGTATATGAAAAGCAAGCCATCTTAGGCGGCCATATACGTACCGTAAATAAAAACGTCAAAATTGAAAGCATCGCTTCCGACATGGTTTTGGAAGGTGGAGTCGTCGAGTTTTCGAATAACTTTAAGCACTTCCTTGCACTGATGGATGAACTTGACGTTGAACTCGAACCTTTGAAAGTGGGTTCAGCCCTACTCCGCCGTAATAAGAAACGCTTTCTTTCACCTACGGTGATCACTGGAAATATTCGGGGGGTGAGTTTCATATTGGAGTTTATTAAGCTCGCTTTTGTTTACCTGTCTGCAAACTGGCTCTTGTTTCAGATATATTTAAAGCCTTCCTCTTTGCTCAGAGATAAGCCTTTTTCTGACTACGTAAGTAAAAAACAGATAAAAAATACCTGGCTAAAACTTTTTACCATGTATTGTTTCTCTATTCCCTATAAAACCATCATGAAAATTCCGGCGGAATTGGCGTTTAACATTTTCCGGCGATATTTTTGGGCTGATTGGAAACGGATAGATGGCGGTGTCTACAGTTACATCGAGAAAATAGAGCACCTTTTAAACGGTAAAGTGATGCGTAATGCGGACATAGAGGGAATAAGCCGTTCAGATAGCGGTATCGTCTTGAGGTTCAGGGATAACACTGAAGTAAATTTCGATAAACTGGTTTTAGCCGTCTCGCCTGATCAGGTTCTGGCACTCTTATCGGATCCTACAAAGTGTGAGGTACAATTTTTCGGTCCATGGAAAAAGAATATTGCCAGAACCGTCTTGCATAAGGACCCTCTGGTTTATCAACGCTACGGCATAGCCCATCCATCTGAGTTTGATTTTTTCCAGACCAAAGACGGATGGGGTTATAACGCCAGTTTAAGCCGGATCTGTGGTTTATCCTCACAGCAGCACTATAGTTTGGCCTACAATATTGATAGTTTGATCGCAAAAGAAAATATCATTCAATCCTTTGAACATCACTCGCCTCTCTATACCGTCGAAGCATTTCATTATCGTCAAAAAATCATCGACGACAACGGCAATAATCACACATACCATGCCGGCGCCTACCTCTATGACGGCTTACAGGAAGGTGCAGTTCTCTCTGCAAAAAAAGTTGCCGAACTAGTCGGAAATTAAACTAGGCGGAACTTAAATTTGTCAAAAAGAGTCCGATGGCAAAGTAAATTAACGGGCCTTATCTGCTCACAAACTTCAAGTATTAGGTATAAGCCCTTCAGATAGACGCACGTCTATGCGACATAACCACCCGGTTTTCACCTCATATTCCTGCCTTTTTCAATCTGATGCGACTAAACAGCTAATTTTGGGGTAAAATACGCAACACAAAAATAACAAGGGATATGATTCGATGACACGTTTATCTCCAAAGCTATCAAAGCTTTCACTTCTCGTCGCACTGTCTATCGGTGCTACGGCATGTAACACTGCACAAAGCTCTGATGCAGGTACTCAATCTAAAACTGATGAAGCCAAGCAATTTATTGAGGGTTCAGAGAAACAACTTGGCGATCTTTCTATCGAAGTTAACCGCGCTGAGTGGATCTACAGCAACTTCATAACAGAAGACACGGCGGCGCTCTCAGCCTCAGTCGGTGAGAAAAGAACGGCTACCGCAGTAAAACTGGCGACCATGGCGGCCAACTATACTCAGCTCCCTCTGGATGAAGTCAGTCTGCGAAAACTCAATATTCTACGCAGCTCTTTGGTGCTACCAGCCCCTCTCGATCCTAAGAAAAATGCAGAGCTTGCCAGCATAAGCGCTGAATTGAATGGTCTATACGGCAAAGGGAAGTATTGCTTCGACGATGGCCGTTGTTTAACACAACCTGAACTGTCGGCTATCATGGCCGAATCACAAAATCCGGCAGAGCTACTTGAAGTCTGGAAAGGATGGCGAGAGATTGGCAAACCTATGCGCCCTCTGTTTGAACGTGAAGTCGAACTGGCCAATGAAGGAGCAAGAGATCTAGGTTATGCCAACCTGTCGGAATTATGGCGGAGCCAGTACGACATGAAGCCCGACGAGTTTTCTAACGAACTCGACCGCTTATGGGGACAAGTTAAACCACTTTATGACTCTCTACATTGTTATGTTCGAGGTGAGTTAAATGAGGAGTATGGCGATGAGGTTGTCTCGAAAGAGGGTCCTATCCCTGCACATCTGTTGGGTAATATGTGGGCACAGAGTTGGGGCAATATTTACGATAAAGTCGCCCCACAGGACGCCGATCCGGGATATGACGTTACCCAGCTTCTCGCACAACATAACTATGATGAAGTAAAGATGGTAAAACAGGCTGAAAGTTTCTTTAGCTCTCTCGGTTTTGCCGAGTTACCTGACACATTCTGGCAGCGCTCATTATTTGTACAGCCTAAAGACAGAGATGTGGTCTGTCATGCCTCGGCGTGGGATCTCAATGATTTAGACGACCTTCGCATCAAGATGTGCATTCAAAAAACGGCGGAAGATTTTACCGTAATTCATCATGAACTCGGTCATAATTACTATCAGCGCGCGTATAAAGAGCAGCCATTTATCTTTAAAAATAGTGCCAATGATGGCTTCCATGAAGCGATTGGTGACACCATAGCCCTATCTATCACACCAAGCTACCTTAAACAGATAGGTTTACTGGACGAAGTACCCGACGCATCTAAAGATATCGGCCTGCTACTTAAACAAGCATTAGATAAAGTCGCCTTTATGCCATTTGGTTTGATGATTGACCAGTGGCGCTGGAAGGTATTCAGTGGTGAGATCACGCCTGAACAATATAATCAGGCATGGTGGGATCTAAGAGAGAAATATCAAGGTGTGAAGGCACCAATTGCGCGAGGTGAAGAGAACTTTGATCCCGGAGCTAAATATCATGTCCCCGGTAATGTCCCTTATACACGTTATTTCTTAGCCCATATCCTACAGTTCCAGTTCCACAAGGCACTGTGCGACGTAGCTGGTGATAAGGGACCGGTTCATCGTTGTAGTATCTATGGTAATAAGGAAGCAGGCGCTAAACTCAACGCAATGTTAGAGATGGGACAGAGTCGCCCATGGCCTGAAGCATTGGAAGTGGTCACTGGTAGTCAAGAGATGGACGCCAGCGCCGTTCTCGATTACTTCGCGCCATTACAAGTCTGGTTAGATAATCAAAACAGTGAAGCTAATCATCAATGTGGTTGGTAGTTTAAAACAGTCAGACTCATGATGTAAAAAAACGCTCAACTGTTTATGTTGAGCGTTTTTTAAACTAAGCTCTTTTCAATTAACCTATCTAAAACCGCTACTCTTATGATTTTTTCTCTCGATTAAATGCGTTTGTTTTAGACTTGCTCACTTCCACTTAGAGGCTTAAGCCCAGCCATCTCATCCTGAAAGGATAAAACATCATCATTCGCCACAGAATTACCCTTTAGACACACTTTGTTAAGAACTAAAACTTTAGATAAGTGACACCTTCTATTATAGTGACATCAGTATTACTAGACTTGAAATCATTAATGACACTTTTTAAATTTATTGCAGCGGGTCTCCTTTCTCTGGTCTGTATGTCACAACCAGCTGTAGCTATGCCAGAAGATAACCTGGCTCTCAATCAGTTTTATACCCAATTTTCTCAAGCATTTGAGCATCTCGATGCCGATATGGTAAAAAGTATTTACGCCGAAGATGCTTGTTATATACCTGAAAATCAGAGTAAAGAGATCACGATGGGGCGAAAAAACATTATCGCTCTGTACAAAACATTTTTCGGCAAAATCAAACACAAAGAGGCACGAATTGAGGTCGATTTCAGAGTTATAGAGCGTCAAATGGAAACGAGGAATGCAACC
Source organism: Shewanella sp. (assembly GCA_004195335.1). Lineage (GTDB taxonomy): Bacteria > Pseudomonadota > Gammaproteobacteria > Enterobacterales > Shewanellaceae > Shewanella. The sequence continues at coordinate 266 of SDWK01000428.1, read as the reverse complement.
GATATAGGCTACTATTTAATTCGTTTTTACCCCCCAGAAGATGCAGAAGAACCTGTCAGTGAATTTGCCGGAAAATTCGTTACCGTCTCGAAGAAGAATGAAGACGGCAAATGGTATTTAACCGTCGATACAAATAATCGTGCAGAGCCTCCCTTTTACTACAATGCAAAACCGACTCCAAATCTGTATTATGGCCGTCAATTTACACCGTTAACTACAGAGAACAATGATAACTAAACCTGACACACTCTGCCCATGTGGCAAAA
>SDWK01000173.1 GCA_004195335.1 Shewanella sp. | reverse complement strand
CTTTCTCGCAGAAGCGGCGAGGGGCAAACCGCCAAAGCAGCTACACATCTGAATTCCCTTGCACGAAAAAACAATCCTCATTAATATATTAATCTTTATGCACCTTGCTGGGCGGACGAACTAGATAATGTGATAGGCAGCGTCCGTCTATTACTTTATCTAAGAACTTCCGTTTAATTCACTGTTAAAGCATAAGTCCTGAGGCTACTTCTTTTCCTGGATTGATCAATTTGATAAGAGAGTTTTATGGAAGAATTTGACAATAAACTTGAAAATTTGAAACAGCTTTTAAGCTCACAAAGTAGGCAAAATTGGCTTTTCGGGGCAGGCATAAGTTTTGGGTCGAAAATACCTTTAATGTACCCCCTAACAGAACGTGTTGAAAGTATTGTCAACGATACTTCTGGCGCTGTAGAAAAAGCTATCTTAACCTCACTAAAGGCCGATCTAGAACAAGACTGTCATGTAGAGCATTATCTGAGTCATTTAGGAGACCTTCTGGCTATTGCTGAACGCTCTAAGGATAAGCTCGCACATATTGGTGGAAGTGCCTATTCCGTCGCACAATTAAAGTCGCTCTATTTAGAAATCATTAAAGCCATTGGTGGGATAGTTAGATATGGTTATGTTGCTGAAGATGCTGACCGAAGCATAGACGAAGAGGCCGGTACAGCTGAAAGCCCAATTGTCGAAATTGACCCACATTATGAATTCATCGAAGCATTATTACTAAATCAATCAAACCTCGAACGACGATCGAAAACGACCTTCTTTACCACGAATTATGACACATTATTGGAGGACGCTTTAGCTCTACACAAAAAGGCCGTGTGTGATGGATTTTCTGGTGGGGCGGTAGGTTTTTGGAATGCGGAAAATGAATTTTCTAAAACCTCTCTAGATTCAAGCACCTACCAGTTATTTAAGTTGCATGGTTCAATAGATTGGCACAGAGATGAGAAATTAGGGCTAGTGCGAGCACGGTATGGGACAAAATATTTGTCAAATCCTGCAAATATTATGATTTATCCTCAGGCGACAAAGTACGTTGAAACTCAGAAAGATCCGTTTGCCAGTCTTTTTATGGGCCTAAGAAAGACCTTGATGAGCAACCAACAAAATACACTTCTCACTTGCGGCTACAGTTTTGGTGATGATCACATCAATGCGGAGATAGAAAGTGCATTGAGAAGTGAGGGCAATCAAACAACTGTTATTGCGTTTATTCAAGAGGCACCTAAGCATGGTGTGGTAATCAATAAGACCTTAGATAAATGGTTGAGCTGCCCCAAAATAGGCGTAAGAGTTTATGTGGCTGGTGAATCCGGTATTTATCATACTTCGACAAAACCGTTTGCTGAAACAGATACTTCAAAATATGCCTGGTGGCGTTTCGATGGTCTGACTCAGTTCGTTAAGACAGGGGAAGTATAGTGAGCAAGGTTTTTGAGGCGAGACGAGAATTAAAGATTGGAAAAATCATCGAAGTTTCTGGCAATAATTTGCGTATAGAAATAGATGATAGTGTCAATGAGTTGATTCGTGCAGTTGATGGACAGGTTTATCCTGTGGGGCAAATGGGCAGTATTATTAAAATTCATTTTGGCAGAAAGCTTTTATTCGCTTTTGTTCGATCGCTTAAAATGAGGTCTGAATTAATTGCTGATGACAATCGTCAGCCAATTAGTGCAGCAGATGATGCTCGAATTTTAGAAGCAGACCTATTTGGTCAAGGAACTTGGTCTATAAGCAATTCCCGCCTGGAGTTCTCCCGTGGTGTAGAGACATATCCCTTGCCTTTACAAAATGCGTATATTTGTCTCAATGATGAATTGGAAGCAGTCTATAAAGCCGCAGAGTCAAATGCCCAAGATGAAGCCGTTAGCCCAATGGTTCCAATAGGAAATTATATTGGTGGGAACAATGCTGTTTGCAGGGCAAACATAGATAAACTGTTTGGGCATCATTTTGCAATTTTGGGCTCTACAGGCTCAGGCAAATCCGGTACTGTTGCATCTATTCTACATTCTGTTTTAGATCACCGCCCTGAAGATACTATGTTAAAGCCTCGAATCGTCATGATTGATCCTCATGGTGAATATGCAAGCGCTTTTGGGGATAGAGCTAAAGTATACCGAGCATATAATGATGCGTCTGTTGCAACTGATGATGCAGAGCTACTGAAATTGCCCTATTGGCTCATGTCCAGTGATGAATTGAGATCATTGATTATTGGTAAAACTGAACATGAAGCCACATCTCAAAACAATATTGTTTATGAGTCAATTACATACTCTAGATTGCTTGAGGCTAATCTTGTTGAAACTCTAGGCGCTGATCCACTTGGAGGGGCTGAAGCGGTACTCGCTGATAATGTTACCGATGACCAGGTTCTTAATTTTGACAGAGACAAGCCAGTCCCGTTCAGGCTAGCTGAGTTTGTAAAACACATAGATAAAGTACAAGGGCGCAAGGCTGGAAAGCAAGATAATTTGGCAGCATCTTCCGGTCGAGATAAAGTAGAAAACATACTAAAAAAGCTGAAGGTTCTTCGCTCCAATCCTCAACTAAATTTTTTATTGCAAGAATATGATGCAGATACTTCACCGGACTTACTGGAGGTATTGGCCCAATTTGTTGGCGAGGCAGATGGGAAAGACATACGCATAATTGATATTTCTGGTCTTCCAAATGAAGTAGCCGGCCCTTTAACAGCATTGATCTCACGGCTCCTGTTTCAGTACAAGCTTTGGCAAACTAGAGAAGAGAGGGAAAAAGATCCTGTATTGTTTATCTGTGAAGAAGCCCACCGCTATGTTCCAAATCATGGTGAAGCACAATATAAGGAAGCTCAAGATGCAATACGACGTATTGCCAAGGAAGGTCGTAAATATGGGTTAGGCTTGGGGCTAATATCTCAAAGGCCCTCTGATGTAGAAAGCACCGTTCTTTCCCAGTGTAATTCTTGGATTGTTCTTAGATTGTCAAATTCAAGTGACCAAGAGCATGTATCCAAATTTTTACCCGATAGCTTAAGTGGATTAACTAAAATGCTATCCGCTCTTACTAGGCGTGAAGCGATTTTCGTTGGTGAGGCGGCAGCACTGCCCAGCAGAATTCGAATTCGAAAGTTGTCACCTGAGCAATTACCTGATTCCAACGATATAAAATTTGCTGAAGGTTGGTCTAATGACGCGATAGATGAAGCCGGTCTGAAAGCTATTGTGAGGCGTTGGTGCGGAACCTAGCAGGGATAGGGGTCGGGTTTGACAAACGGAGATTCTAATCTGACCCCGCAAAACCCAACACCGTCGGGTCTCGTCCCGACAGACGCCACACTCTTTTGCTCTGGCAGCAAAAGAGTGTGCAGAAAAGTGCCGCCCCCAAACCGCAGCCGCCCTTCGGGTACCCTCCGCGAAAGGGAACTGACCGGGGTTCATCGAATGGGGCTCCTGCCCCACGATGAATCGGGGCATCCAGGGACAGGGGTCGGGTTTGACAAACGGAGATTCTAATCTGCCCTCCACAAAACCCAACACCGTCGCGTGCAGGAACAAGGGTCGGGTTTGACAAACGGAGATTCTAATCTGCCCTCCACAAAACCCAACACCGTCGGGTCTCGACCCGACTGACGCCACACTCTTTTGCCCAGGCAGCAAAAGAGTGTGCAGCAAAGTGCCGCCCCCAAACCGCAGCCGCCCTTCGGGTACCCTCCGCGAAAGGGAGCTGAACGGGGTTCATCGAATGGGGCTCCTGCCCCACGATGAATCGGGGCATCCATGCCCCGACCCCTGCGGGGCCTTTTTCCGGCCAGCACCCTTGCGCTACGTCGGTTGCAAATTGGGGGAAATCTCAGATTGAAAAAGGGCAAAGCGAGAATGGGGTCGGACCAAGTTAAGCTATTGGAAATGCATCGAATTTGTGTGAATGAGCCCCTTTTTTAGGCCTTAAAAGCCCCATTTTGCCCCTGAAAAGAGCCTTTTAAATGCCAAGGGCCAATCGCCACCGGGGACAGGGGTCGGGTTTGACAAACGGTGCAATATTCTCAGGGTGAAAGTACCACCAGAAGCTATCCGCAACAGAAAACGGTTAAAACCGTGTCCAAGGGGTGGGCGCAGAAACAAGTCAGCCCCCAGTGTTCGATTGAGCTTGTGTCAAATCAATAGGGGCCCGCCATCTACATAATTCGATGGTAGACCCCAATTTTTGTGCCAAGGACAAAACATAGCCTTCGCGGTTTT
>SDWK01000954.1 GCA_004195335.1 Shewanella sp. | reverse complement strand
GAGCAAGCTAAGCAAGCGGAGCTGGCACGTATCGAGGCGGAAGCTACGGCACTGGCCGAAGAGCAGGCTAAGCAAGCGGAGTTGGCACGTATCGAGGCGGAAGCTGCGGCACTGGTCGAAGAACAGGCAGCGGTAGAACAAGAAGCCGAAAAACAACCAGAGCCTCAGGAGAAACCGTCAAAAGAGGGCTTTTTTGCCCGACTTAAGCGAGGTCTTAAACGCACGAGTGAGAATATCGGTAGCGGGTTCGCAAGTTTGTTTAGCGGTAAGAAAATTGGTGATGATCTTTTCGAAGAGCTTGAAGAGCAGCTGCTTATTGCGGATGTCGGCGTAGAAACAACAACACGTTTAATCAAGAGTCTCACCGAGCAAGCTAGCCGTAAACAGCTCAAAGATGGCGAAGCTTTATATGAGATTTTGCGTGATGAGATGCAAAAAACATTAGAGCCAGTCTCTATTCCACTGGTTCCGGAAAATGCCGATGGACCTTTTGTTATCTTGATGGTCGGCGTGAATGGGGTAGGAAAAACGACGACAATTGGTAAACTGGCTAAGCAATATCAGGAGCAAGGTAAATCGGTGATGTTGGCTGCCGGTGATACTTTCCGTGCGGCTGCGGTTGAGCAATTACAGGTGTGGGGACAGCGAAATAATATACCTGTCGTGGCGCAACACACTGGCGCCGATAGTGCCTCTGTACTGTTTGATGCTCTACAGGCGGCTCGAGCCCGCAAGGTCGATATTCTGATCGCCGATACAGCGGGGCGACTTCAGAACAAGGCACATTTAATGGATGAGCTGAAGAAGGTTATCCGGGTGATGAAAAAGCAAGATGAGTCAGCTCCCCATGAGGTTATGTTGACCTTAGATGCGAGTACTGGTCAAAATGCTATTAGTCAGGCAGAGTTATTTAAGCAAGCCGTTGGTGTTACCGGTATCACTATTAGCAAGCTTGATGGCACCGCTAAAGGCGGGGTGATTTTTGCGATTGCCGATAAGTTCGGTATTCCTATTCGTCATATCGGTGTCGGTGAACAGATCGATGATCTACGTACCTTCGATGCCAAAGATTTTGTCGATGCGCTTTTTACTCAAGACAGTGATGAGCAGAAGTCGTAGGATTCTTTAAAAAAAGACTGAGAAGTAGATGATTCAATTTGAGCAGGTAAGTAAGGTTTATCCTGGCGGGCAGAAAGCCTTGGCTGATGTTAACTTTCACCTTAAGCGTGGCGAAATGGCCTTTTTAACGGGTCACTCCGGCGCAGGTAAGAGTACATTGCTCAAATTAATCACCGTGATTGAACGTGCCAATGCTGGGCGAGTGTTAATTAACGGACATGATATTGCAAAGCTTTCACGCTCCGATGTTCCATTTTTAAGACGTGACATCGGAATGATTTTCCAAAGCCATCATCTATTGATGGAAAAGAGTGTTTTCGACAATGTCGCCCTGCCTTTGGTGATCGAAGGTTTTTCTCATGGTGAAATAAAAAAAAGAGTCTTAGCCGCTCTGGATATGGTGGGTTTGTATGGCAAAGAGCGCCATCACCCCATCATGTTGTCCGGTGGTGAGCAGCAGCGCGTGGGCATTGCACGTGCCATCGTTAATAAGCCGCCGCTATTGTTGGCCGATGAGCCTACCGGTAACTTAGATCCAAAGTTGTCTATGGATATTTTACGCTTATTTGAAACCTTTAACGATTCAGGCACCACAGTACTGATTGCGACTCATGACTTGGGACTTATCGCCCGAATGAAATATCGTACTCTGACTTTGAAACGGGGACGTGTGCTGGGTGGTGAAGAGCTGACGTCTTCGACCGATGGGTTAAGGGAATAACAATGAGCAATAGACCTCAGTTAACCAGAAGTAAGTTGCCTATTTCGGGTCGTATTGTGATGTTCTTTATTCGTCATATTCAACATGCATTGGGCAGTATGGGTGAATTGTGGCGAAATCCTATCTCTTCTCTTATGACGATGGCAGTGCTTGGTGTCAGCTTGAGTCTACCAGCGGCGTTGCAAGTACTGGTTAAAAATGCAGAAACTATCACCCAATCATGGAATAGCGCGGCCGAAATTTCGCTTTTTATTGATGAAGGGCGAAGTGAAAGAACGATTCAGAGCTTGCTCTCTCGCATTAAAGTTTATCCAGAAGTGAGTGATGTTAACTATATTAACCGTGATCAGGCACTCGAAGAATTTCAACGCTTATCAGGGTTTGGAGAAGCGCTCTCGTATTTAGATACCAATCCGCTCCCCGCAGTTGTCACCGTAACGCCAAGCTTAAAATATTCCAGTCCGATTGGGGCGCGTGAATTGCTTAAGAAACTGGAAATGGAACCCGAGGTCAGTTTTGGGCGACTCGATATCGAGTGGCTAGAGCGGCTTCAAGCGGTCGTGAGACTGTTGGAACGAACGGTACTCGCCATTGCGGCTCTTTTAGTGTTAGCCGTGGTCCTGGTGATAGGTAACACGATTCGCTTAGCTATTATGAATCGCCGCACCGAGATCGAGGTGATGAAACTCGTCGGTGCAACCGAAGCCTTTATTCAGAGGCCTTTTCTCTATACCGGGATCTGGTATGGCATCATAGGTGGTGTTCTCGCATGGATTATCATTAATCTATTAGTCTGGTATCTGGATGGTGCGCTATCCGACCTGCTAGGCTTGTATGGGAGTCAGTTAGAGATGCAGTCTTTGAGCTTGGTAGAGCTTGGTCAGTTAGTCGGCCTAGCCTCATTTCTCGGATGGCTGGGCTCTTACCTTTCGGTGCGCCAGCACCTTAGGTCAATAGAGCCTTCATGAACTAATTTTCATTTGCTTTGTTCATCATGATAAGGCAAAAATACCCTCGTCGTTGCTGGTCGAAGGTTGACATAACCTGTCAGATCACCGATAGTTCGTCAGCTTGACCTTAATCGATTTTAAGGTGGCAAACGAGATTTTATTAATCTTGTTGGAAGTTTTTTACTATAAACAGTGTCTTGTTGTAAGACCGGGTAAAGAATTAGCTAAAAGCTTATCGTTATCAGCTAAAATTTTTAAAGCATATGTATAGAGTAGGAGCGTGAATGACTAATCAAACGCAAACAATGGCACTGACTGTTCCCCATGGAAGCGGTAGCCTGGAGGCTTATGTTCACTCGGCTCACAACATTTCGATGTTGGAAGCGGGGCAAGAGTATGAGTTAGCCAAGCGTTTGCAAGAAACGGGAGATCTACAAGCTGCGAAGCAGCTGATTATGTCTCATTTACGTTTTGTCGTGCATGTTGCTAAAGGGTATTCAGGTTACGGTTTACCACAAGCGGACCTTATTCAAGAGGGCAACATTGGTTTAATGAAGGCCGTAAAACGCTTCGATCCCGATGTCGGTGTTCGCTTGGTCTCTTTTGCTGTTCACTGGATTAAAGCTGAAATTCATGAATATGTGCTTAAAAACTGGCGCATAGTTAAAGTCGCAACCACTAAAGCGCAACGTAAATTATTTTTTAATCTGCGTAAATCTAAAAAGCGTCTGGGTTGGTTCAGCGATGCAGAGGTCGGTATGGTTGCCGATAATCTTGGGGTTTCTAAAGGCGATGTGACCGAAATGGAGTCACGCATGGCCGCTCAGGATCCCGCCTTCGATCTCGCCAGCGATAACGATGATGATGAACAAGTTTTTTCACCAGTGCACTATTTGGAAGACCATTCGTCAGATTTAGCTTTTCAAGTCGAAAATGATAATTTAGAAGCGAGTAATCAGGCACGCCTTCTGTCCGCTATCAAGACGTTGGATGAACGTAGTCAGCATATTTTGCAGGCGCGTTGGTTAAATGAAGATAAGACGACACTGCAGGAGCTTGCTGTCACTTATCAGGTATCAGCCGAGCGAATCAGGCAGTTGGAAAAGAATGCCATGAATAAGCTGAAAGGCCGAATGGAAGCTTAATTGCATTCCCGAACCGAATAACTGAAACCTGCTCCGGCAGGTTTTTTTGTATATGGATATACTTATCCCCGATCGCAGGGACAGCGATGGAGGGGATTTATGTCCGGAACATTTATGTCGATAGTCCAGGGATGGAAAACTATCGGCTTTATGTCTGGAACATTTATGCGGATAGTCCATGGATGGATAGTTATCAGCTTTGTATATGGATATATCTATCCCCGATCGCAGGGTGCCAGATGTTCCCTTCATCTGTTGCACGGTCCCTTGCGGTCAGAGCGATGGAGGGGTTTATGTCCGGAACATTTATGCCGATAGTCC
>SDWK01000434.1 GCA_004195335.1 Shewanella sp. | reverse complement strand
AGATGTGTATAAGAGACAGATACTGATATTTGGACCAGGTGTTTTCCAACATATTGAAGCAAGGCGCCTGACGAGCCGTTTGGCCTTATATCATAGGGGGAGAGAGGGATGACACACGAAGTAACCGACAATACGCACAATGATTCGACGCTTACATCATCGGCATTTAACAATCAGATGTTCAAAGAGAGCACCGCCACCCGTATGTGTGATACTGAGACGGATAAAAGAGATCGGCTCACTATCAAAGGGGCTCATGTCGAAGGGCAAGAGGGTGTCTTTTCCGAAGGTGCCATGAGTCTGCTCGAGTTACTGTGTAAACAGTTTGCAGCAGATGTTCCTCAGCTTCTCGCAAATAGATTGAAAAAGCAGAAGTTAATCGATGATGGTGAACTGCCGAACTTCCTGCCTCAGACTCGTGCGATAAGAGAGGGTGATTGGCAGATCCGTGGGATCCCTGAAGATTTATGCGACAGGCGTGTCGAAATCACCGGACCTGTTGATCGTAAGATGATCATCAATGCCTTGAATGCCAATGTGAAGGTGTTTATGGCCGATTTTGAGGATTCTTTGGCGCCGAGTTGGAATAAGGTGGTCGAGGGGCAGATTAACCTTCGTGATGCGGTGCGTGGTGACATTGAATATACCTCGCCAGAGACGGGGAAACGTTACCAGCTAAATGACTCCCCAGCGGTATTGACCTGTCGCGTGCGTGGGTTGCATTTACTCGAAAAACATGTGGAGTTTGATGCGGCGAGTATCCCCGCATCTCTGTTCGATTTTGGCCTATATTTTTACAATAACTATCGACAACTTCTGACAAAAGGCAGTGGCCCTTATTTTTATATTCCCAAATTAGAGAGTCATGAGGAGGCCCGTTGGTGGGCTAAGGTGTTTGCCTTTGTTGAAGAGCGTTTCTGCCTGCAACCTGGCACGATTAAGTGTACCTGCCTGATTGAGACGCTACCCGCCGTCTTTGAGATGGAAGAGATCCTCTATGAGCTGAGATCGAACATCGTGGCGCTTAATTGTGGTCGCTGGGATTATATCTTCAGCTATATCAAAACATTAAAGAATCATCCGGATCGTGTTCTGCCCGACAGACAGGCGGTGACTATGGATAAGTCATTTTTAAGCGCTTATTCACGGTTATTAGTTAAGACCTGTCATAAGCGCGGTGCATTGGCAATGGGAGGCATGGCAGCATTTATTCCCGCCAAAGAGGCTGGGATGAATCGAGAGGTGCTTGAAAAGGTCCGTAGAGATAAGGAGCTCGAGGCGAGGAATGGACACGACGGTACTTGGGTGGCACATCCGGGGTTAGCCGATACCGCCATGGAGATCTTCAATGAGTACATAGGCGAAGATCACGTTAACCAATTACATATCACACGCGATGTGGATGCCCCTATTCACGCCCGAGATCTCCTGTTGCCCTGTGAAGGCGAGCGCTCCGAAGCCGGGATGCGGGTCAATATCCGTATTGCACTGCAATATATCGAATCCTGGATAAACGGCAATGGATGTGTGCCTATCTATGGGCTGATGGAAGATGCGGCCACCGCAGAAATATCACGCACCTCAATATGGCAGTGGATTAAACATGAACAGAAACTCTCCAATGGTGCTTTGGTGACTCAATCCTTGTTCAAAGAGATGCTGGTCGAAGAGCTGGCGAACGTGAAGCTTGAAGTGGGACCTGAGCGATTCACTCATGGCAGCTTTACCCAAGCGGCGGTCTTGCTTGAGGAGATAACGACCTGCGATGAGCTTGTCGATTTCCTGACTCTACCTGGGTATGACATGTTAACTGGCCACTAAGTCAGCGGTTAAACCGACTCGGCTAAGCAGCCCCCTGACTGAGTCTGAGCCATTAGGGCTTAAAACCTATCACTGAATTTATGGTTGATAGACTTAAAGTAAAATTTATCGCGAATGTCCATCAAACGATAACATTGGCGAATAACAGGAGATGATTATGAATAAGGCATCGTTACCCGTTCCACGGCAGGAACAGATCCAAGCTATTGAGAAGGATTGGAGTGAGAATCCACGTTGGAAAGGCATTCGTCGTCCCTATACTGCCGAGGATGTGGTGGCTCTGCGAGGCTCATTGGTCCCTGAGAATACACTGGCGAAACGTGGTGCCGCCAGATTATGGGAACTGCTCAACGGAGGTGCCAGAAAAGGTTATGTTAATTCACTCGGAACCTTGAGCGGTGGCCAGGCGGTTCAGCAAGCCAAGGCGGGTATAGAGGCGATATATCTTTCGGGCTGGCAGGTTGCTGCCGACGCCAATTTGGCCGGGGCTATGTATCCCGATCAGTCACTCTATCCGTCTAACTCGGTGCCGGCGGTTCTCGGGAATATCAATAGTGCATTTCGCCGCGCGGACCAAATTCAGTGGAACAATGGCTTGAATCCGGGTGATGAAGGTTACAGAGACTATTTCTTGCCCATAGTTGCCGATGCCGAAGCAGGCTTCGGTGGGATACTAAATTCGTTCGAGTTAATGAAAAGCATGATTGATGCCGGGGCTGCCGGGGTTCACTTCGAAGATCAGCTCGCATCGGTGAAAAAATGTGGTCATATGGGAGGCAAGGTACTTGTCCCCACTAAAGAAGCGATACAAAAGTTAGTGAGTGCCAGGTTGGCTGCCGATGTGAGCGGGGTTGAAACCTTAGTTATCGCGCGTACGGATGCCAATGGCGCCGATCTCTTGACCTCAGATTGCGACCCCTATGACCGTGATTTTATCACGGGAGAGAAATGTGAGGAGGGATTCTATCGTGTTAAAGCCGGGCTTGAGCAGGCCATATCCCGCGGCTTGGCTTACGCACCTTATGCCGATCTTATCTGGTGTGAAACAGAGACCCCCTGTCTCGATGAGGCCAGAAAGTTTGCCGATGCCATTCATGAACATTTTCCGGATCAACTATTAGCCTACAACTGTTCCCCCTCATTTAACTGGAAGAAAAACCTGGATGACGAGACCATCTCGCATTTTCAGCGAGAACTGTCGCAGATGGGGTATAAGTATCAATTTATCACCTTAGCGGGCATTCATAGCATGTGGTACAACATGTTCGACCTTGCCTATGACTGTGCACGGGGAGAAGGTGTTAAACACTATGTTGAAAAGGTGCAGGAAGCGGAGTTTGCTGCAGCAAAGAAAGGTTATACGTTTGTGGCACACCAGCAAGAGGTGGGCACTGGCTATTTCGACCGAGTGACGACTGTGATCCAAGGCGGTCACTCTTCGGTGACGGCATTAACCGGTTCTACAGAAGAGAAGCAGTTTTAACATTTCAATTAGTTTCAATTTGCTGCTATGCAGCCGTTGTCCCCCATGGCGTACCCTACATACGGCATGGGTTTTTCCTACCGGGTACGAGACGTTAATTTATTTATGCCATTTTAAAGTTTGCTTGTGTTTGCGACTCCCTTGGGTCGCTTTTTTGTTGCGCTCATGTTTGCCTCTTGGGTTGGAGTCGTAACTTTTTTAATGTCATAATGTAATCTTTCAGATGATTAGTCTGGTCTAGCCATTGATACAGCATTTATATTCTTAATTATTTTACTAAGAACGGGCGTCATTATATTGTTTTCATTGCCTATACTTAGGGTTTGTTAGATCACACTTAGCTTGCTTGGCGAGCGCTACCTATGAGTAGGGATAAAATTGAAGCTTTCCAATAAAAAATCTAATGCAAAATCGAAGGGAGTCGATTATTGGACCAAACGCATCAGCGATCAGGAGATGCCGGCATTGTGCTCTACGGTAAAGACCCTAGAGAAGTTGGCAAAAGATGATGTCTCATCACTGGGTCTGCTCGGGAAGAGCGTGATGCATGATAATGCGTTAACCTCCCGGATATTGCGGGTGGCGAACAGTGCAACCTATAGCAAAGGCGTCAGTCACGTGACCACGGTCAGCCGTGCATCTGTTGTCTTAGGCTTCGATACCATACGTAATATTTGTATCACGGCAAAACTGCTCAGTAGCCTGCTGGAGTCTGAAGGCTTGACTCAAGGAGTGTACCAGAGGCTTATCAAGCTGATGGCGAGAGCATTTCAAGCGGCGATGTTAGCTAAGATGATGCTACGAGACCATGACGAAGAGCTACAAGAAGAGGTCTTTATCGCTTCGCTACTTTACCATATCGGGGAGAGTGCATTTTGGAGTACTGGCTGCGAAGAAGCGGTGGAACTCGATGGCCAAGACCCCCTCCCGGCAGAATTGTTACAACAGAGGCTTAAGCAGACCGCCGATATGCTTGAAATCAAGGTCGATGAACTGAAGGGACGAATGATACGGTGCAGTGATGCAACGAAAAAACTAGCCGAAGCCTATGGGGCTAGGGTATTAATCGAGCATCTACCTAATCCTATACACTTAACCAAAGATCTCCGAGCCAACGTTGATGCCCCGCTTATTCGTATGCCAGATATGAATGAGCAATTGAAAAAACTTAGAGAACTCACTAATTGCGCTATGGTGAAAGCCGATTTCAACCAGGTGATCACGACGACCTTAGAGGGGATTCTATCGGGGGTGGGGGTCGATCGCTGTGGCGTGTTGCTGCTTTCGCCTAACCGCAAGCGTTTACAACCACGTATCGTATTAGGCGATGGTGCGGAGCAGATGAAGAATGAGTTTATCATCACGCTTGAACAGCCCCAGTGTCTGTTTTGTGACTGTATAGAGCTGAAACAACCCATGTTTGTGGACGACCCCAGTTCGGCCAAGTGGCGTTTGTACATGGATGATTATTTGAAAAATAAAACCTCTACGATGGGGTTTATGATATCGCCGCTATTGGTCGAACAGAAGGTGATCGGGATTATTTATGCCGACAGGGCCAGCTCTGGTCGCAAACTCAACCAATCCGAATTCGACAACTTTACTCACTTCTCCCAACTGGCCAATGTGTGCTTATCGGTAGCTTTGGGACACTAAATAGCAGTACTCGATCCTAGGTAGTAGGATCGAGCTAATATTTAGTGATTTAGTGATTTAATCCTTCCCGTTATCTCTTTTGCTATCTCATTGGGAATGGGGAAGCTGAGATGATACTGTGCAATTTTCCATCCTGAACTGGTTAAGAGTAAAGTCCCCGTTCCACGGCTGACACCATATGAAGGGCTGTCCAAGAGTTCATCGAATACGATGACATCGTTATGTCTAGTCAACTTTCTCTGTTTAAGGCTATATGTCCAACCTTTGGTAGGACGAGCGTAGCGCTCAAATTCAACCATATTCCAGTGTTCATTAGCATCTGTGCCAATAAAAACCGCATCGGGTAAATAAAGAGAGAAGTACCTGTTCCAGTCAGCCTCTGAGGCCGATTGATGCAGACTATCGAGTACGGATTCAGCTTGACTAAATTGCGCCTCGGTATTGGCACTAACCGATGTCGTGCCGACCAATAATATTGCTGTTGTAAGCAGTTTTAGAAATAAAGAGCGCCATTGAGTGAGGAAGGGGATGCTTGGTCTTGTGGTATATGAAGCGGTCATCAGAATTCCTTTATTTCGTTTTAGTTTTTATCTGGTTTTCTAATTTTTTTAGGGTTAATGCCAGTTTACCGGGTCTAGGTTGAAGAACAAACTGAGTTCCTTGTAGAGACTCTTATGTTGTTGATAAAAATCCTCGGGACGTTCGAAGAAGACCTCGGTGATCACCGCGAAAAATTCAGCCGGGCTGGTCGCACCATAATAACTGAAAATTGAGGGGATATTTTGTTGCGCATTACGTCGAAGGGTATCGTACTCTTGGCTAAGCACCTCTGACCAGGTTGAGTAGTCACTCGTTCTACTTAACAGTGGGGCTCCATTGGCATCGCCAGCTTCTTGATCCAGTTGGTGGGCAAACTCATGGAGTACGACATTACTGCCATCACCAGGCGTCGCCGCGTCTGCCTGCGTGGTTTGCCATGAGAGAATGACTTTTCCCTGTTGCCATGACTCACCGGATAGAAATCGTTGCCGCTCGGTGACGACTCCGCCATCTCTGTGCTCTTGATTTTTTACAATAAATACCGATGGGTAAACTAATATTTGTTTGAGATTTGGATAGAAATCAGTGTGGCGATTGAGTAAGAGTAGACAAGCCTGCGCCGCTATCGTTACGCGAATGTCATCGTCGATCTCTATGCCATCGCAGCCGACGAACTGCTTTTCATTGATGAAAACCTGAATATGCTTCTTGAGCTGGAGTTGAAGATCTGTTGGGAGTGAGCGGAAATAGGGCATACGCCTCTTCAGGATCTCCCTCCACAGTCTTGGAAATGCCTGAACGGTTATCCGCTTTCGATGCCGTTCGACCCGCCATGAGCGTGATGCTATCCAGCTTATCGCCGCGAACCCTATGATACTGACTAATGT
>SDWK01000772.1 GCA_004195335.1 Shewanella sp. | reverse complement strand
GCTCAATATGATTAAGGCAAACACAAACGCCACACGGAATGATTTTCTATTTATGTTATTATGGAAAAACGGCAACAATAAAAGCGCGAAACCCGCCGCAGGTAGATATAAAAAGCGCGTTGCGAACAAGCCAACTGCATTCAAGCCTAAAAGCACCGGGATGGCTAAAGGCAGAACTATCAAACAAACACTTAATCGAACCCTAGGGAAACTAATGACTAGATAAGTTAAAAATGCAAACAAGAGCAACCCTACATACGGGTCTGCCCATGACGATATGCCCATGGGGTTGTGTCGAACAGTTACAGTAAGGGGCCATGGAAAGAAAATGGTTCTCAAATAAATAGAAGCATATTCAAAAGTTCGCCATATAGATTCGCTATTAATTTGCCACTCAGATGTAACACCTGCTACCCGTCCAAGGGCAAAAAGGCGTAGGGCGAAATAACCCAATACCGCAACTGCAATTACCAGATAATCCTTCACTTTATCTCTAAAACTGATTACATGCTGAAAATCTATCAATAATAAAATCGGCAAAAGAGTAAGTCCTGTCTCCTTTGTGAGAATTGCGCAAATAAAAAATATGATCGAGGCAATGAACCAAAGACGAGCCCCACTTTCACGGGCGAGAATGTAACAAATCAAAGATGCAAGGGACCAAACAGTCAACAGTAAATCTGTAGAACCTGAAACCCAAATAACATCGTGACTTACGATGGGGTAAACTAAAAACAAAACGGCAAGACAAATTCTTGTCGTCCGTGAACTAGTCGGACACAAGAGATGGGCTAACCTAAACAACAAAAGACCATTCAGCGCGTGCAAAAAAAGATTACTAATGTGCCAGACAAGTGGGTTTTCACCGGCAATTTGATAAATTAAAAACTCCCAGACCAACCAGAGTGGGCGATAAATACTGCTTCCGTCGAAGCTTATATTGGTATGGTACCAAACCCCATGGCTAAAATAATTTATGATTTTAGATGAATCTCCAAAGTTAGCCAAATTATTCGGGATTACTGCCAAATCGTCCCCGACAAACCCGGCGGTGAAACTATTAAAATACACCAGACCGGTAATACCCAAAAAAAGAACGAGATAACCTATATTTTTAGCAACCATGGTATTAGTTTTTTTCCTCGGGTTGGGCCGCAACAATATACAAAGGTCTCCCCTGAACCTCTTTGTATATTTTCCCAACATATTCGCCAACTACACCCAAAAAAAACACCTGTACACCACCAAAGAAAAACACTCCTGAAGCGAGGAACGCATACCCTGGAATCTGTATACCAAATGCTAGTTTTTGAAATAAAATTACAGCGACCGCAATCATGCTAAAAAATGTTACGGTGAAGCCCATCAGAATGGCAATTCTTAACGGTGCCAAGGAAAAACTAGATAAAGCATCCAACGACAGCATGATTAGTTTAAGATAATTATATTTACTCTGCCCTCCGACACGAGGTTCTCGCTGATAATCTAGATAATAATGTCGAAAACCAATCCAGGGAAACAAGCCCCGAACAAAACGATTTTTCTCACTCATCTGGTTGAATTGATCAATGACTTTTCTGTCAACTAGCCTAAAATCTCCAACATCATGTGGTAATTGCACCTCTGAAAAAAGATTCATCGCGCGGTAAAATAAAAATGACGTCAATCGTTTCAACAAAGTTTCACCATCTCTGGATTGACGCCGACCCGCGACTACCTCAAAGCCTTCCTTCCACCTTTCAACCATTTCTGGAATCAGTTCAGGAGGATCTTGCAAGTCGGCGTCAAGCAATATAGCCGCCTGCCCTCTACTATGCTCAAAACCGCATGAGGTTGCGGCCTCATGACCAAAGTTACGACTGAATGAATAATACCTAACTCTCTTATCACCAGCTGACAATTCGGAAATAATATCTAAAGACCTATCCGTCGAACCATCATTTACAAAAATAAGCTCATAACCTATATCTAACCTTTTAAGCACACCCGTTACACGCTTATAGGTCTCACGCAAACAAGCCTCTTCGTTAAATACAGGCAGAATTATAGAAAGTTCGGGTTGCATAATAGTCTCAGTTCTTCTGTAGAGTTGCCAATAAGCTGACGCCAAGCGGAAAGGTTCTTTTCTTACCAAGCCAGAGCCTCTCTAAGGAAAAAATTGTCCTTAGTAAGGCGTTAACCAAGGGATGCAGTCTCCCTAAATCACTCTGGCCAATGTTTTTCTTTCTGGGCAGCAACCTATTCATCATTCTTAATAGAAAAATCAAAGGAAATAGCAGGCAATTAAAGTAGCTTTGAAATTTACACTCCATATCACCTAAACCACCCAACAAAACGCCCAACTGACCTGCAGTATAGCGACGGAAATGTCCAAGAATAAGATCATGCTCACTCCATAGCAACGGATTGGCTGGAACAGTTATTATGAGTATCGATCCCTGGCACATATTTTCCACCAAATCCTGAATAAATTGGCGGTCGTCCTTAATATGTTCTAAAACATCTGCTAAAATCACGACATCGATCTTATCCCAATATTTCTTAAATGTCTCTTTGTAGTCTCCGGTATAGATTTCCCCCGTGACTCGTTCACGAGCCAATTTGGTCGCTAATGGGTTAATATCTGAACCGATAACCTCAAACCCTTTTTGTGAAAGGGCCCTGAGATTGCCGCCGGTACCACAACCAATTTCGGCCACGCGTTTGGCATCAGGTTGAAATTTATTTATTTGGTCTATCAAAATTTCCCGGCGAGACTGAAACCACCAGTGGTCATCCTCCACCTCAGCATGAATTTTAAATTGATCATTCCGCACGATTTCTTAATTCCTTTTGCACTTAAGGTTCACCAAATATTCCTGGTGAGGTGAACCAAAAACATTAGAGAGTATCGAATCAAGGCGCAACATTCATTTGCTACAAACGAAACCCGTGAGCCATCCTATCTGGGATTAAGATCACCCCAGGCATCATCGCTACGCAGCCCTTCCATTCGAATAGATCCAGCGGTTGCTGACAATGTAGTTCCAAATCACGATTATCGTGATAGCTAATGTTTGTATGAATAAATAGTGGACAGCATCATCTTTCTGAGCGAAGTGCATCACGCCCCAATTCAGAAAAAACCCTGTAAAATTCATCAAAAGGTACCGAAACATGGCAGTTCGATGGCGCTGTTCAGATTCGAAACTCCAGCGATAATGCAACGGATAGTTAATCGCCAGAGACAGTACATACGCTAGACTGCTTGCAACAACAGCGCTCCAACCCATCAGCTCAATACCGATTAGTAAAACGCAGTAATAAAGCACTGCAGTGGCACCACCTACAATCAAAAACCGTCTAAGTTTTTTCGTTATGACCACGGTTCTCTTCTTTCATAGCACAACATTTTCCATATTGTTCGTCATTCTTGATACATAGCATTGGACGCAAAACAACCTATCCCAACGACTTCAACTTTTGCAATACTCGTGTCATGTGTGAAGGGCTGAGCCTTACGCCTTACTCAAAGTGAATTCACCCGTCTCATATCCCGAATCTTGACGAATATGGCAATAAAACAGTTTTCACACGCTCGTCCTTGTAATAATCTTTACCAGCAACAGCAGAAAAGCTACCACGTTCAGACATATTTAAACTCAAATCCCAAACATGAAAATCTATATCCTTCGACAACCTTGGCAAGAGATAGGTTCCAACAAATTGAGAAATACGGACATCAAAAGATATCGACCCGACATCATGCCTATTCAGGTTGGCCAGTATTTCATCAGACAAGGTCCTCATTTCTCTCGAATCTTTCAGCCCTAGCACCTTAGCAACCGGAAGATAATAACTTGTGGCATACCCCGCTGCCGTCACAACGGACAAACTTTTCAAAGATGAACTTTCAACCAGGACGGACCCTCTCAAACGATAAACACGATCAAGGTCATCTAGCCGCCCCAACACAAAGTTTCGATTTGTCTCATTGAGGTTTTTCACATCAAGCCACAAACGAAACCCCTCTTTCTTATTTTTCTGAATTACCCTTAAGAACTCCTCAAATGCGACTCGAGAAAGGGCTCCCTCGTCGTGACCTACCTCGAAGTAGCCGCCCTCCCCCCCGCGAAATATAAGATCTAACTCTACACCAGGGGCGCCCAACCGAATTGATTCACTTAGCTTCCCCAGAGAGTTTACGCGGTGTGGGAGAACTTTTTCTTCGGTCAGTTGCGAGAACAGCATCGCAACAGGTCGTAACAAATTCACAGAGGGGTCATCATAGTCAAATTTGCCATCCACAACTATGCGATTTGGTGCCACACGATTCCCATATGCTATGCTTTGTTCCGGGTGAAAAAAAGCGGTATCGATACCGGATAGATCCATGAGAAAATCTTCAACCTGATCATTCATGAACGGCCTATGCGCTGCTTTGGCAAACCGGCCAACCCTTTCAGGATACCTTTCCAAGAAACCGGGAGACACCCATAGAAGCATAGGAATCTCAACCATCTCCTGAGTAAAATTGCCCGAATTATGCCCACGGTTACCAATAACATCCTCCGCGTGATCTGAAAAATAGAGAACAGAGGATACCGTTCCAGCCTTTTCAACAACGCTAATAATCTCACTCAAAACATAATCCGTATACCTCACTGAACTATCATACTCGTCAATTGATTGCGTATTTACTCCTCTACCAATAGCACCGTAATTACCAGGGCGCTGTGATCCAGCCATATGGAACTCGGCAGGATATCGGTCTCCGTATGGGATGTGGCTTCCCATTAAATGAACAAAAACTAGCTTCGATGCATTCCCAGATCGACTCGCGATTTCCTCGACAAGGGGAACCAGCATCTCATCTTTTTGCGCTCCCGCTACAGTCTTCCCAACACTAGAATTGACAAATTTCACATTACTGGCACCATGAGCCAAAACTGAAACTTTATTATCCCATACACCATAGGCATTCTGGTTACTCAACCAATAGGTCTCAATACCAGCGGCCCTAGCAATTTCAATAATGCTGGGAGCGTCGGCATATGTCATGTCATTGTCAGCATCAGAGCATGTCAACGAATCGGGAAGAACCAGTTCCGTATGGGTATGAGACGAAACAACGTCGGTGTATTTAATTAAGCCCTCTATTTTTTCCAGTGACGGTGTCGTATCCCGATAATATCCATACATCCCATAATGACTTTTGCTTGATGACTCGCCAATAACAACAACATACAATTCATCTTTTTCAACTTTCGATGCCTGTATCCTATTGATATTTTCATTTCTTTCTGCTGAAACTTTTTTCCATTTTCCAATTTCCTCAGAATAGCCGATAACGCTATTGGTAAAAGCAGAATATATCGGAAGGAAATCACTAGAAAATCCCAACTGCACAGTAATAAAAAGAAAAAATAAAATTGACGCAATAGCTTTCGCGTTCACCTTTCTACGCCTATTAAATACAATCAAAACTATCACTAAAAGTGAAACTACAACCACAGATAAGTAATCAACTAAAGAGTAATAAGTACGTACATACCCTAATGATTCAACGAAATTTGACTGCAGCATAGCATTAAGTTGATTTTCACCAATCCCATGCTTATTATTCACATAATAGACAATATTCAACGCAGGCATTAAGACCAATAATAGACAGGTCAAACATAAAGTCGGGATCGACAAGAATCGTATTTTCATCAATAAGGAACAAATAATAATCCCACTAAGGCTGAAAGCGCCAGCAACAGCGAGAGATTCAGGTTGCAAATTACTTACTAATAGGTCACTACAAACCATCAAAAATGTTACAACGGAAAACAAAGCAAGGCTCAAAAAACAATTATCAAATACAAAGAAAGATACTGCTACATATATTGAAAAAAGAAGAAAGACCGCCACGTAGGTACCCCATGGTATTTCTCCGTTTCGGGCTAAGACCTCAAAAAGATTCTTATGTCTGCCCTCACTTCCTGATTTAACATGGATCTTAATATCAGACCCATCATTAGGCATGGTCAAAAGCCAATACGTCTCAAGGTTGCTGGGTTCGACAGAAACGGCCCTATATCCCTGATAAATATATGTCCGATCAATAAGCGGATTATTCTTGAAAATCTTAATCTGTATTCTCTCGTAATTTGCGGGGATCTTAATTGTCGCGATGCTCCCCGGATCGACCTGCAATAGCCCCCGATCGTCGAGCTTACCGCCATTGACATGGGATCCATCGACTACCATCATCTCACCTGCAGGAAACAAGCAATACAGTCCGACTCCCATAACGATTGTGCAAACAAACCAAAGCGTTAAAACTTTAATAATTCTACTCTTCTCAATGCTCATTTCTTATTCATCTCCTAAACTTCTTCACGAACGGTAAAACCGGTGGTTGTTCAAGTGGCAAAATACGTTCCGACACTCGTACACTTCAAATCCAACAGCAACTCACTGAACTACATGCAAAATCGTCAAAGTAAACATGGACGGGAATGCCCCCGCATCAATAGGATTGTCAGCATGCCAGGGGAGGCAAAGCCACAGCATACGTTTTTAGCCTTACCGCACCTAGCTTGAGGTGGTGACACCTCGCCGCCGCCTATCAGAAGGAGACACCAAATCACTCCAATCTAAAGCTATGAAGAGGGCCCACGATGAGAATCACGGAAAGCCTGACCGAGATAAACGAAAAAAGACGGGCTCCGATTCGTTCGCTTGCTCATGCATAAATCCATATAAAAAAATGAAATGCCTACATAGAGACATATCAAGGATCAGCCAGTTATGATACAAGAAGATAAAGCTGCTCTTCAGGCAACATTAAACTACATGGCCCTCATACCCTCAAGTCCACAATGACAATTCTAAAAAATCGAAAACTCCTATTGTTTACCTTGACTGCAGTGGCTGGCGCTTTCTCTTGCGTGAAGATTTACTCTTATGACTACTGGACCCACCTCTACCTAGGTCAAAAGTTTTTCCAAGCGAATGAGGGTTCCATTGTGAGTCACCTTTTCTCAATGGGCGGTGGCCTCTACTCAAATCTCTTCCCGGCACTACTCTACTCTGTAAGCAACTCCATGGGAGATTCATTCGTCTCATTTACGGTCGCCCTCATTACGGCACTAACATTCGCTGCCTATTTTGTAATGGGTGGGAAAATTGAAAATAAAAATCTTCCGCTTTTTCTACTGACATTGTGCCTCACGTTTTATTTTGCCCGAATTCGCCTCGTCCCACGTCCCGAAATGATCGCATATCTACTGCAAGCGATTGTGATGATAATCGCCATGAAGGCTGATGAGGGAAAATACCGGTTTCGGATTATTGTCATAATTTTGCTGCTCGCATTTTGGCGCACTGTTCATGTGTCCTGGTTTTTCGGTCTATTCTTCGTGCTTGCCTATCAATGCACTGAGAATAGTTCTTTCTACGCTTTTTTGCGGAACATACAGCGGCATAAAGTAGCATTGATCACAATGCTATCAGGGGGAATCGTTTCTCTTTTCCTATTGCGTCACGTTTTTCAAGTGTTTTTCAGGAGTCTTGGAAAGCTCATGACCATCAACGAGATGCAACCACTTTGGGTATTCCCTGAATATTTTGTCCCTTACTCGCTCATCTTCCTTTTGTTCATAACACTCAATTTTTTATTGCCGTCACCTGCTTATAAACGGTGTGCGGTACTGTTAATACTGTATGTTATGGGTGCATTTATAGCGCGGAACTCGGCATTTTTCCTTTTTGCCACACTCCCCCATACAATTAGAACACTCACAGAACTTTCATGGCCGAACCAGCGACTGGCTCCCCTAGTGAAGCATGGCTGCTCTTTAGCTATTCTTACTATCTTTGTGCTTATCGCTCTCGACAAAGACCCCGAGATCGGTCTTGGGCTCAACAAACAGTTCACTCCACTGCGATCGATGGAATTTATTGCCAAAAACCTAGATCAACCAGTGATCTTCAATGATCTCGACTGGGGTGGGCATATTTTATGGCGTTCTGCTGGCAATATCACCCCGTTTATTGACGGAAGGCTCGCAGCAAATCTTACCAAGTTTGACGATTATGGAAAAATCATCAACGCTCAAGCCACCAGAGACAATTTAAAACTTTACAGAATCGACACAATCCTCACGAGAGGGATTTACATAAATAGCGGCAGAATTTACCCTCTGATCTTTCACCTCTATTCCAGCAATGAATGGCCTCTATGGAACGCAGATGACGGCCTCGTATTCTCCAATCGCAGCCTAACAAACCACAACAAACTCAACAAAAGACAGATATGGGAATACATGCTACACAAAATTGACCATTTAGAAGGGCTGGATGGAAACCCTCCCCATCTCCTGTACAGTAAAGGCATAGCGCTATATATGTTGGGTCAAATGGACCCCTCCAAGATTGCTTTTAACAATGCCCTGAATCAGTTTCCGGCACTGAGGAGAAATTATGCTCCATATCTTCGCATCCTAGGTTTTTAGTTCGGCGAGACTCAACATTCTCTCTTCCTTGTCACGGAAACCAAACATTGCCCCACAAGAGGCAAGACACCCAATAGATTACACTCGAAATCACATCCGTAACGAATATCAACCGTCTTAAATACGACGAACTGTTTAGTTCATTTGCTTATCATTTCCGAGGATTCAATATCGGCCCGCAACAGGGCATTCTCCTGAGCCAAATTTTTTACCTGATCGGTTAACTTCGAAAGTTTTATTGAGAACTGAACTGACAGAAGTATCAAGAAAATAATCGATCCAAGGAACAGGGTCGTAGTCGGCAAAGCAGCACCAATTACACCTGTCAACCAGACCAACCAGTCGTACTTAATAACCAAGACAAGCATCACCATGCTAGTCCCCAGCCAAAGAACCGAATACTCCTCGCGTAATTTTTTTCGGCGAACCATTTCGATAATAAAAAACAGCACACAAAGCGAAGTAACAATCGCAAACAGTTTCTGGCTCAGCGGCATAATCTTTCCTTTCGGTAAAAACTGCGGCTACGAAGTTGAGTAACCAGGATCGATAGCAACATCTTAAAAATGTAATAAAGAGGTCGAATCCCACTATGCATCGACTTTCCATCGTCAGCAAACATTCGTACCGGCAGTTCCTGAAGAGTAAACTCGGCCCGATGAAGAGTAATCAAAACATCCGCATCAGGGTAGTCGACTGGAAAAAGATCGGAAGACAAAAAGCGGATCACCTCGCGGTTGAACGCCTGAAAGCCTGAGGTGCAATCGGTGATCTTGCCACCAATAATCAGATTGACGATTTTACGGAAAAACGCCATGCCGATCCGCCGTACTAAGGGTGGGCGATAACTTCCTTCACCATGAAATCTCGAGCCCAGGACAAAATCCGTCGTGCCCGCCTGAACCGGCGCCAATAGTCTCCTGATATAGGCCGGATCGTGCTGGCCGTCTCCATCAATCTGCACCAGAAAATCGTAGCCATGTCGCAGGGCATATTTGTAGCCGGTCTGAATGGCAACCCCATACCCCATATTGAACGGGTGCGAAACGACGATTGCTCCCGCTTCTGCGGCTATCTGTGCGGTCCAATCGCGTGAACCGTCATTGACGATCAAGATATCGGCGGCAGGCACAGCGAGCCGAATATCGGCAATGACACCTGAAATCCGAGCAGCTTCATTAAATGCTGGGATGAGTATGAGAGTTGAGCCCATCAACTTGCCCCTTAAAGCAAAGAGAAAAACCAGAGACAGATCCTAGGCAACCTTGCGAAGGACCTGCCTAAAACGTCAGTTCCGAGAAAATGTAAAAACCTTGAACAACCACATAACCACGCGATTGGGCAAAAGCAACAGACCGCTCAGTCCAATACGAAAGATTTTATTATACAAAGAGTCCTTCAGTCCCGAAGCCAGAGCCCTGTCCTGAATCAACAATGTGGTCCTCAGGGTCTTTTTCAGATAAACCGACTTGGCCTGCGTGGCTGTTATGCGATACCTTGTCAGTATCCTCTCCAGATTCGCGATCTTGAAACGCTGGGCAACACGGATAACGAAATCATAGTCCTCCACCGGACACACCGATTCGTCGTAGACTCCCCCGAGTTCCAGAAAGGCGCTCCGGCGGAACATGCTTGCCGGGCTGGCAATCGGGTTCATCCGTGACAGGCATCGCCGAATCTCACTATCGCTATGGGGATAGACCCTGACCGCAATGGCCCGCGAATGCTCATCGATGATTTCCAAGTCACTTGCCACTAGAGCATGGTCGGGATGCGTCTCGAGAAAACGTACCTGCTCTTCTAACCGGGAAGAAAGAGCCACATCGTCATTGTCGAGGGGGGCAACAAAAGCCCCGCGAGCCAGGGAGAGTGCCCGGTTTCGGGTCTTAGCCACACCAAGGTTCTTCTCATTGGCGTAGAAGCGAATCCGCGAGTCCTTCTGCGCATACCCCCGAGCGAGCATGGCAGAGCCGTCACCCGAAGCATCATCGATAAGAATCAGCTCCCAGTGTTCATAGGTCTGGCCGAGAATGCTCTCGATCGACTCACAGATAAAGCGCTCGGCATTATATACGGGCATAATGACAGAAACCAACGCGTTCATGGCCGTACCTTGAAGATTCGCATACGTGCTTTCCGGTAACGTCCCAGCAGGTGATAAAACAGGGAACAACGCCGCCTGATCTGTAGCCAGGGGCGCAGCCTAATTCGAAACTCGGTCTGGCTCGCACCGTGTCGCCGATAGAGAATTGCTGGCACCGGCACGAACTCTGTCACCCCCGTCAATTCGCACAGCTGCCCAAGCCACATGTCGTGCATTGGCAGGCTTCGAGGAAACGGCAGGGCAATCTCAAGCAGCTCCCGCGAAAACGCCAAGCAGCACCCCATGTAACGGTTATTCCAGAGGTTCTTGAAAAAGCCCGGTCCAGTGCCGATGAGTTCAAAGATCGACTCGTGGGTCACCTGCTCCCCCTCATCCACCACCCGTCCGTCGGTAACAAGGAGATACCAGCGATGCGGAGGGTTACGAAACTTCTCCCGCACCAGAGCCACACGGTTCTCAAGCCAGATATCGTCCTGGTCGGAAAGGATAATGATATTGCCCGTGGCCTGCTTGAGCGCATGCTCGAAGTTGAAAACCGGGCTATAAAAGGTATTGTTGGCAAAGAGGCGGATGCGCGAATCCTCCAGCGAGCGCACAATCGCAAGCGTGGCGTCGGTGGAGGAGTCATCTGAGACGATAATTTCGTCCTCAGAACCGAGCTGTCCCAGAATGGACTCGATCTGACGACGAATGTATTTCTCGCCATTGTGGGAAGCGAGGCAGACGGACAGCTTTATCATAAGACCGAAGCCTCCCCCCTAACCAGTTCGCGGGAAATAATGTGCTTCAACTCGGAGACATACCGATCCTTGGTAAACCTCGCATAGGCAGACCGATAGCCTCGAGCAGACAGGGTCTGGTAGAGCAGATCATCCGTCACAAGGTTTTTTATCTGGCTGGCCAACATAGCATGGTCCTCGGGAGTATAGAGAAGCTCAGGACCAACATCTTCAAGGATTTCCGGCAAGCCTCCGGAATTGCTGCCAATAACTGGCGTCCCCGCCGCCATCGACTCTACCGCAGTGCGGCCAAAAGCCTCGGCACGCGAGCAAATAAGAGTGATATCGGATTCCTGGTAGATTTTAGACACGTCGCTGCAATAGCCTTCCCAGACAACCGCCTGTTGTACCCCAAGTTTTTTAGCGAACCGCCGTAAACACCTGACATAGCGAACACTACCCTTGCCAACAATCCGTAACTTAGCGTTAACACCATCCTTGCGCAACAGGGCCAATGCCCGCAATGCTTCTTCCTGCCCCTTGTGGATGGCCAGTGCACCTACAATGCAGAGTACGATTTCGTTTTTTTCTGAAATTCCAGATTTCTTCGTACCCGGTTTGAATTCGCTGTAACTCAGAATGCCGTTATATACAGTGGCAAACTTTTCACTCTGAAGCTGTTCGTAATCACTGCGCACCGCTTCAGAATTGCAGATAACCCTTTCTGACAATCTGGCAATGAGTTTCCTCGCCAATCCCCCTCCCAGATAAAATCGGGCACCAATATCCTTTTCGACAAATTCTCTCAGGTGCCAAATATGGGGGACGCCGAACCTGCGTGCCAATAAGGCGCCAATCGGCACCACGGCAGTGTTACTGTAAACCAAACTGACTGGCTCTCTGGCCAGAAGGCGTGCCAAGCGCGCGTATGCCACCACATTTACCATTATTCGAAAGGGTGCAAGAAGCCCATAGTCCGAACCTGCCCAGTTCCGATAGGGGATCTGGAGGTATTCTATTTGTGCATCCTCAAGCTTCCCCAACAGAGGCCCTGGTCCCGGCACGAGAACCAACACGCGACACCCGAAGTCCCGCAACCCAATAAGCAGATCAAGCAGTGACCGCTCGGCACCATAAAAATTGGCCGAGTGGGAAACAAATAGCAGAGTAGACCGGGAAGACATCTATTGTATTCTCACTTAATTCAGTGAATCCTTCAGAACTGCATGAAACAAACACCTCTTGTTTAGCGTCGCGTAATCGGTAAAACTCCGCGAAACGGGAAGCCTTATGCTTACCATGCTGCGCCGAAGAGTTCCTCAACCGCAAGCATCTGATCAATCGAGTCCGCACGCTTGAGAGCCTCTTGCAGACAAGCACCGCTCTGGTGCTGAACAGCAAAGCCCTCCGTCAAAAGACGATCCATATACTCGTAGCCGGGGAGGTCGAAGAGGACCGCTTTACACCCCATACCTATCCCCTCGAAAACTGCGGTTGAAAAGACCCAAAAATGATAATGGGCCTCGGCGAAGAGGCGATAAAGATCGGCGTTGCGGTCAACGACCTGCACGTTCTTGCGTTGTGCCAACTCGCGCAGCGCCGGATCTGTCTCTTATACACATCT
>SDWK01000955.1 GCA_004195335.1 Shewanella sp. | reverse complement strand
GGTGCGGGTCGTGTGATCTATTATGACTTCGGGCTCAACATTCTCTCTGCACAACTGACCAAAGATGCGGCCCTCGAAGAGGGTGTCATTGAAACCTTCGAAGAGAAAGAAGATCCGATGACAGGCCTTAAATGGCAACGTGTCGAAGCACAGATCTGGACAGATAAAGACTATCTGGTGAGCGATCTGCAACCACTTTGGGACTATGCTCGAGACACGTACACGACAAGCTGCAGCGTATGTCATACCCAGCCAGAAGAAGCACATTTCGATGCCAACACTTGGCCAGGGATGTTCCAGGGCATGATAGCGTTCGTCAATATGGATCAAGATACCCAGGCGCTGGTACAAAAATACCTGCAAGAGCATTCATCGACGTTTGACAAAACATCGCACTAATAAAGGGCTGGAATCATGAATAACAAATTACTGATTAACAGTCTGAATGCAGCGCATTCTTACATAAACATCGATAAGTCAGCGCACTAATTAAGTTAAGGACACGAATAATGAACAGAAGAGACTTTCTAAAAGGCTTAGCATCAACATCTTATGTTGTCCTAAGCGGAGCCTCAGTACTCGCTCCACTCAATGCCTTAGCCGCGTCAGGCGCCAAGTCGAAAGAGGGTTGGTTAACGACAGGATCGCACTTCGGTGCGTTCAAGATGAAGCGTAAGAATGGCGTGATTGACCAGGTAAAACCCTTCGACCTGGATAAATACCCAACGGATATGATCAATGGGATTAAAGGCCTGGTCTATAATCCATCTCGTGTTCGCTACCCTATGGTGCGTCTAGACTTCCTACTAAAGGGTCATAAGAGCGACACCACACAGCGCGGTGATTTTCGATTCGTACGAGTGACATGGGACAAGGCCCTCAACCTGCTTAAAGACTCACTCGATGAAGTGCAGACTAAGTATGGTCCATCGGGGCTGCATGCCGGACAAACTGGCTGGCGCGCCACGGGTCAGCTGCATTCCAGCACCAGTCATATGCAACGCGCTGTAGGCATGCACGGCAACTTTGTCAAGAAAGTGGGCGACTACTCAACGGGTGCGGGACAAACCATTCTGCCTTACATCTTAGGCTCCACCGAGGTGTATGCACAGGGAACGTCCTGGCCGCTGATCCTCGAAGAATCAAACACCATTATTTTATGGTCAAACGATCCTTACAAGAACCTTCAGGTAGGCTGGAACGCCGAGACTCACGAGTCATTTGCCTACCTTGCTCAGCTGAAAGAAAAAGTTAAGCAAGGCAAGATCCGCGTGATCAGCATAGATCCCGTCGTCACCAAGACACAGAAGTATCTGGGTTGTGAACAGCTCTATGTTAATCCACAAACCGACGTCGCCTTAATGCTGGGTATTGCCCATGAAATGGTGACCAAGAAGTTGCACGATGAGAAGTTCATCGAAGGCTATAGCCTGGGCTTCGACCGATTCCTGCCTTACCTACTGGGTGAGAGTGACGGTGTCGCGAAGACGCCAGAATGGGCAAGCGAGATCACCGGTGTGTCGGTAGAGATCATCCGTGATTTGGCCAAAGTGATGACCCAAGGTCGCACTCAAATGATGATGGGCTGGTGTATTCAACGTCAGCAACATGGCGAACAGCCTTATTGGATGGCTGCCGTACTGGCCACCATGATAGGCCAGATTGGCCTGCCTGGTGGCGGCATCAGTTATGGTCACCACTACTCAAGCATTGGTGTACCGTCTTCAGGCGCCGCGGCGCCGGGGGCCTTCCCGCGTAACTTAGACGAAGATCAGAAGCCATTGTTCGATAACAATGACTTTAAGGGCGCAAGCAGTACCATTCCTGTTGCCCGCTGGATCGACGCCATCATGGAACCGGGTAAGACTATCGATGCCAATGGCTCGAAAGTCACCTACCCGGACATCAAGATGATGGTGTTCTCGGGCAACAACCCCTGGAACCATCACCAAGACAGAAACAAGATGAAGCAAGCTTTTCAGAAGCTTGAATGTGTCGTCACCATAGAGATGAACTGGACTGCGACCTGTCGTTTCTCCGATATCGTACTGCCAGCCTGTACGACTTTCGAGCGTAACGATATCGACGTCTATGGCAGCTACGCTAACCGCGGTATTCTCGCCATGCAGAAGATGGTCGAGCCGCTATTTGAAAGTCTCTCCGACTTTGAAATATTTACCCGCTTCGCCGCCATCATGGGCAAAGAGAAAGCGTACACCCGTGGCATGACAGAGAAAGACTGGCTCATTAAGCTCTACAATGATTGTAAAGCGGCCAATGCCGGTAAGTTTGACATGCCGGACTTCGAATCTTTCTGGAAAGAGGGTTACGTTCACTTCGGTGAAGGTCAGCCATGGACACGCCACGCAGACTTCAGGGACGATCCTGAGATCAATCCTCTGGGCACCCCTTCGGGTCTGATTGAAGTCTTTAGCCGTAAAATCGCCCAGTATAATTACGATGACTGCCCAGGCCACCCGACATGGATGGAAAAAACAGAACGTAGCCACGGTGGTCCAGGATCGGATAAGTTTCCGGTATGGATGCAGTCATGCCATCCCGATAAGCGGTTACACTCTCAGATGTGTGAGTCTAAAGAGTATCGCGAGACCTATACCGTACAGGGCCGTGAGCCGGTGTACTTAAGTCCCGTCGATGCGAAAAAACGCGGCATTAACGATGGCGATCTGGTTCGTGTGTTTAACGACCGTGGTCAACTACTCGCAGGCGCAGTTGTCAGTGACAACTTCCCACAGGGTGTGATACGTATTCACGAGGGTGCCTGGTATGGTCCTGTCGGTGAAGATGGCAGCAAAGAGGGTGGCGCAGAAATTGGAGCCTTATGCAGCTATGGCGATCCAAATACCTTGACTCAAGATATCGGTACCTCAAAGCTGGCCCAGGCCTGCTCTGCTTATACCTGTCTGGTTGAATTTGAGAAATATCAGGGTAAAGTACCCGAAGTAAGTTCTTTCAATGGACCTGTTGAGACGCAGATATGAATAAAGAAGCGGTAAGTGATAATGCCATCAATCGAGCAAGGGGAATGGTCTATCAACTGCTCTCCTCCCTGTTTGCCAAAGAGGTCGATCATCAACTTCTGCATGAGCTAACCAGTGACCGCGCTCAGAATTTCTGGGCACAACTGGCCAACGAGCAGGCATTTAAAAGTGATGTTGATACTCTGGTGTCGGTACTCAATACGCTGAAATCAGATAAAGCCTTGCTGGAGCTTGCCGCCGATTACTGTGGTTTGTTTCTGGTGGGCACCAAGCACAGCGCCTCCCCCTACGCGAGCCTCTATTTAGGTGATGCTCAGGCTGGAACCGATGATGAGCCGACTCTGTTTGGAGAGCAGCATCAGCTGATGCTGCAGTTTTTAAAGCAAAACCAGCTGCAGGTACAGAGCAGCTTCCCAGAACCTGCCGATCATCTGGCCGTGATCTTGGCTTATGCCGCGCATCTGTGTAATACCAGTGATGAGGCTGCACAACTCGAATTAATTGAGTCATATCTCAATAATTGGATAGGAAACTTCGCCGCTAAGGTCACTCAATGTGATAGCGGCCAGTTTTATAGTGCGCTCAGCCGCTTAACGCAAAGCTGGGTAGCCGCCGATGTTACAGATCTGCGAGCAGAGCTGTAAGCTGTAAGGAAAGAACAGAGAAAGCGCTGGGATCTCCCGGCGCTTTTTTTATTTAACCTGAGCTTAGGTAAAATGAGTGCCGGGTTATTTAAGCTCCCGTTCACCCAGTATGAAATATCGATACGCCCACACCAAAAGATGTAACAGCAGCAAACCCGAGAAGCTCATGCAAAAAAACAGCAAGGCGATAGATTCGATGACAAAAGGCTGCTCATAATAGAAGCCGAACCATAGCGGCCAGCTAATCAAAGACAGTATGGTGAGCTGCCACATACAGGTTTTACAACGACCAATTTTCTCTTTAAACACAGATGTGTTGCAAAAATGGCACCCCATCTCAACCTCAACATTATCAAACCATTTCAATGATACTCATTAATATGACAAGGACAAAGCGCTTTCTCTCTTACTGACCCTAATAAGTAACTCACTTTATTAGCCAATAATTGAACTAGCAACCAAGCAAAATACTCCCCTCCCTCCACAGTCTCCCTTTAGTAGTGGATAAGTTGATCTTTATCAAGAAATGCACAAAAAAAATACATCTTCTGATACCAGCTTCAAACTTATAGTCTACTGTTATCATATTGTTAAATTTACTACCTTTAATAAAAATCGGAGAAAAAACAAATAAAACAATAAGTAAACTTGCGC
>SDWK01000700.1 GCA_004195335.1 Shewanella sp. | reverse complement strand
GGGTAGCCGGGGCCTACAACGCGTGCAATTCTGGCCATACCCTCCCCTGACAAAGCATTTGGAGATGTCAAAGATAGATATACTGTCCCTGGAACTCTCTATGGTGTCCCCTGAACCTCCGACCAGCTGCTTTGGTTAAGGAAACCGGTGTATGATGAAGAGAAAATTCAGATATTGCGACCCGATCGGAGGTGTCTCATGCTGCGTGCTCTCATGGTTTTCGTCCTCGCGCTTTTCATGCTTGCAACCCTGTCTGCCTGCCACGAGATCTATTTCTTTCATCACGGCGGTCATCATAGCGGCCATCGTGGTGGTCATGGCGGCGGCCACAGGTAATGTCAGGATCAGCCCGTTTTCCAGGCGCTGAAAAAGGCGATCAGCAGACTTGACCCCTTATTTCAAGACACCGTAGTCAAACCACCAGAGCCTACCAGCTATTCTTTCGCCGCTCGAGAGGGCATATCTTCAGGAGGCTTCGCGGCTTTTGGGGAGAACATAGCGCAAATTAAGCCGATTGGTCCCAAGAGCGCTCCGAGAAAGAACCATACAACAGGGCTCTTGCCTTTCTTGATGGCGAAGCCTGCGCAAATAAGGCCGATGATTAGACATATAATGATGTAAATCATCTGTTTTCCTTTCGGGTTATTTGCCTGGGATGCTGATCCGCGCCATGCGCATGAGTTCACGGCGCGGGTCGATTTTGACAGAGACGAATTGTAGTATATCGCCTTTGCGTTAAGCTTGTCCGCTGTCAAGGGCTGACCCCTCTGCTACTCCCTTTGATCTCTTCGGGCTATCTTTTGAAGGGAACCACCAATGCACAGCCATAGCACTAGTGATTCTCCCATAAGCAAACTCCTAGACCGACTGCATCAGTCAGACCTATCGGCACGCCCGCTAATGCTCATCTCCTTCTTGATTCCCTTCGCTTGGTTCTACCATTCATCAGGGGATTGTTTAAACGCTGCGGCCCTGGCAATAGTCACTGCCTGGCTGTTCGTTCTGCCGGTTGCCTTCTGCCTCTTTCTGCTTTTCATTGCCGCCCTCACCCTCTTGACGATTGCTGAATATTTCGCGGCCGCCGTATCGTTTTTTCGCAGCCCGAACGCCAAAACTCGCTAAACCCTGTCCCTACCTGCTGGCCCTCTCAACTACTGTATGCTATCCATCAATTACCCCTTTTTCTAAATCATCGTTTTTTATGGCCAGGATGTGAATTTAATCAGAATACAGCGGTCTACGGGAATGCTCTTTCTTACTGAAAGATAACATCGATATATGTTAGAACAACATTTAAGAAAACGTAGCTGGGATGGTTAGATGCGCGGTGGGGAAAAATAGTTTGTTTCCCCTAAATCAAACAAGATAGAATGTCCCCCTTCTGACATAAAGGGACCACATAACCGCAATTTCGGCTATTAAATATGACCACTAACAACGATATCAAGATACCAGTGAAGCCATTTATTAAATGGGCTGGTGGCAAAAGTGCCCTAATCGCGAGCATTGCTCCACATATTCCAAAGTTACCCACAACTAAGTGCTACTGGGAGCCATTCCTAGGTGGCGGTTCATTATATTTCCACCTTAAACCTACAATTTCTGTCCTCTCTGACATGAATCACCAACTGATTAATTGCTACAGAGACGTGAGAGATAATACTGAAACCCTTCACTCGTATTTAATGGGTCACGCAATTCTCAACACTGAAAGCTATTACTACAGCATTAGAGAATTATACAATAACTCAAAACCATCAATTGAACAGTCTGCGAGGTTTATCTATCTCAACAGAACTTGCTTCAATGGACTTTATAGAGAAAACAGGGCTGGTAAATTCAATGTTCCATTTGGACGACGGGAAAAACCACCTTTTCCAAATCTTAAAGAATTATCTTTTTCAAGTTCACTACTTAAAGGGGCAAATCTTCTTTCTGGTTCATTTGAAAGAATAATTGACGATGTAAATGATGGTGATTTTGTTTACCTGGATCCACCATATACGGTCATGCACAACAATAATGGTTTTATTAAATACAATTCAAAGCTTTTTTCATGGGATGATCAAGAGAGACTTCGAGAAACAGTTGACATTTTGACTAAACGTGGCTCAAAGGTCCTCATAAGCAATGCAGCCCACCCATCGGTAAAAGATCTGTATGACGGATACGAAGTTATAACCATTAATAGGGCAAGCTGCATAAGCGCTAATGGGAAGCACCGAACCAAAATCGAAGAATATTTAATCCGAAATTATTGAGAGAATATGGGTACTTTTCTAAAATCCGCATTTACTGTACTTGACAGAGCACAGGAGCCTTTGACTGCAAAGGAACTTACTGATCAAGCAATTAACGGTGGCCATCTCGTTACCTCGGGCAAAACACCCCACCAAACAATGAAGTCTAAAATCTCTACCGACATATTGAATAAAAAAACCAAATCCCAATTTAAAAGGGCTTCTGCGGGGAAGTTTGCGCTCCGGTCATGGGAATTCGTCCCCGAATATGCAGCACCACGGCACAAGAAGGCATTATTTGACGAAGACATTTTAGTTATCAACCAAACGGATTTGTTAAATTTTGTATCTGGAAATGGCCTAGTTACTGATACTGAATGTACAAATGAGCCAATAGCGCAATTACGACAAATCTCCTTTACAAAAAGAAGAAGAGACGCAGAGATAGACACAAGTTTAGTCCAGTTAATATCTGTTTTCATTGTTAGATTCGGAGACCTGTACTTAACGCATAAAAGGACAAAGAGACTTCCAGAGAGCAGGCTTCATGGTTTCTACTCGTTGATCCTTGGCGGACACCTTACCCCAGACGACATAGAGCCCTTATTTAATCGCCTCGATACCCATAGGGAACTGCTAGAGGAACTAAAATTAGGATACATCCCTGAAATCAAATACAAGGGACTCCTGTATGACGATTCTAGGGATGTGAGTAAAATACACCTTGGAATTGTATTTGATGTAAATCTTAAAAATGAAAAATATGAAATTGGTGAAAAAGGTTTTCTTATGGATTCCAAATTTGAAACTATAGAAGAGATACGTGACAGAATAGATGATTTCGAGAACTGGTCACAGCTCATCATCAACGGGGGGGAAGAGGATTGAATATTGATACAGACACCGTAGTCAACGGAGTCATAACGAATATTATCGCGGCCACACTTATAGCTTTATTCCCTCTTATATTTTATTTTCGACAGGCCTTTCAATTAACAGATTATTTGCTTATTTCGTTGTTCGCCTTAGTCTTAGGGGTTCTACTAGTCCATAAATATAAATTCAAAACAATAAGCGGAATAATAAATGTCAACTCCAGCCTGGAGAAAGGAATTTCTCCAGAAAAATCACTTTCTCTCTGTAAAAACAACATCCGCTTCCTGGGGATTGCTGCTAATAAATTAATAAATTGCAGCGAATTTGAAGACGCTATCAAAAGGTGTAATCGTGCCGGTGAATCAATAAAATTTTTATTATCCAGCCCTGACAACCCTATATTGAGGCACATGGCTGGACGTGCAAACAAAGAAGAAAATGAATTCAAACATATGATAATTGCAACACTAAGGAGGTTGCAAGCAATGAAGGAAAAAAATGGCTACAACATGGAAGTCAGACTGTATGAATCTGATGGCGACAGTGGGCCGCCAAGCTTCAGGCTTTTGTTTATAGACAACGAATCTGCCCTTGTTAGCTACTATGTAATGGGAGACGGTAATGGCCTGCAGGTGCCACAACTGCAAATAAAAAAACCAAATGGTGGAAGTGATGTCAAAAACTTCTATTTTCCCTTCGATCACTATTTCAATTCATTGTGGGAATCCAGTGAAAAACTAGATATTGATAAGTACAGACAACCATGAAAAAAAGCATAATTGAAAACTTGAATTTCACGTTTATAGGACAAAATCAGAATCCTATCGATTCGACGGTTATACTTGCCGACATCTCAGGGTTCGACAGCATAGCTGCAATCATCGAAGTCTTGAATACTGACCATACTATAAAAATAATACCAACTATCATGAATTTATCTTGCGAATATGGAGATAAAAATGAAGAGTACAAAAAATCGATAAGAAGCCTACAGAACATTTACAATATTGAACAAACCAGAATCCTTCCTTGCATAGTTTGTGATATCAATGAAATATGGAAAGAGTTTGTTGTGAAAAATATGCAACTCCTCATCCAACGCTATGGCTTCTATTCTCCATGTATCGCATGCCATTTAGTTTTCCACCTTGTAAGAATAGGGCTTGCACTAAAGCTAGGATCAAATGCTGTAATATCT
>SDWK01000442.1 GCA_004195335.1 Shewanella sp. | reverse complement strand
AGGTAAATGTTATTACAAATTAAAATATAAATTTAATTGTAAAAACAAATATAATTATAAATATAAATATGAACAAAATTATAACGATAAGCACAATAACTAAAACGACTAAGATCCAGTCATTAAAACAATATCGACACATTACTTACTGTTGTTAATAAAAAACTTGTTCACACATTGATAACTTGAACGTTATTACCAGTTAGTTACAAAACGGCCAACTGAATTCACTTGGCCGTTAATATGTAGGTGTTTAATTAAGCAATCAAGGTTCAATCGATATACACGATATTGAACTAACCGATTATTGCACTCAAATCTTTGCTGACTTCAACGAGAAACTCATCGGCTTGATCGAACACACCCAACATCTTAATGAAACCGTGAATGACGCCGTCATACATCTTATGTTTTACCGGCACACCGCATGCCTGAAGTTTTTGTGCATAATGACAGCCATCATCACATAAGGGATCATACTCGGCGGTATAGATGAAGGTCGGTGGCAACCCACTGTGGTCGGCAGCATCGAGGGGCGAGCAATAGGGATTTTTGGCATCGGTTTCGCTGCGCACATAGTGATTCCAGTAATATTTCATACTGGCTTGCTGGAGCAAATAACCTTCGGCATTGGCGACAGCCGAAGGAGTATGCCACCCGTATTGCACAGCAGGGTAGACCAATACCTGATATGCCAGCTTAGGTCCATTTTCATCACGCAGACGTAAACACACAGCAGCGGCAAGATTGCCGCCGGCACTGTCACCTAAAATACCAATTCTATTCGCATCCAATCCGAGTTGAGATGCGTACTCAAAAACCCATTGTGTCGAGGCATAGCAATCATCCATAGGGATAGGAAATTTGTGCTCCGGAGCCTTTTGGTAATTAATGGCAATGACAACAGTCCCTGTGCGATTGGCCAGCGCTCGACTAAATGAATCATTGGTTTCGATGTTAGATACAACCCAACCACTGCCATGAATAAAGATAAGCCCGGGCTGCAACGCTCCCGTGTCTTCAACGCCTTCAGGACGATAGATACGAATGGGTAGGTCGGCCGTTGCCCCCGGGATAAATCTATGTTCAACGGCAGAAACGCTTTCTGGTTTACGGCTTGGTGTTGCCGTGGCTAATGCGGTGAGATCTTCACGCCTGGACTGCGCTGGCGTCACATCTTCATAAGCTAGGGCGCCCGAGTCACGCACCTCTTGCAAAAATTGTTCAACTTTTGGATCGAGCGGCATGCTCCTCTCCTTATCTCTAATGTATAGTGTTGAAATTAGTATGTTATTTAAATATGTTTTATTAAAATTATAAGCTGGCGCATTGG
Source organism: Shewanella sp. (assembly GCA_004195335.1). Lineage (GTDB taxonomy): Bacteria > Pseudomonadota > Gammaproteobacteria > Enterobacterales > Shewanellaceae > Shewanella. The sequence goes on along the minus strand of SDWK01000442.1, from coordinate 2,982 downwards.
AAAATTTGCATGTCGCTACGTTTCCGTGTTTCCCAGTTTCTTAGATAAACAATAAAAAGGTATGCCGCCTGACAATCACTAACAGCAACAGAATCAAACGATGTGGGGATTGAAAATCATCATCTGAATCTGTTGAAATAGAGCATATGAGCAATACAACTCGTCAGGCGGCATGGAAACTGTCACGCTTCGATAAGCGTATAACCTTGCTCAAACCAGCCATACTCCAAACCAGCTTTAGTTCAAACTGGCCAGGTTGACACTAACTTTTCGGCTGTACCTCGGTCGATCCCGTTAAACGTGGACGATTTGCCTCAACCTGAGTCAGCGGCTCAACCTCCTTCATCGATCTCGACGAGCGACCCGCTAATAGCTGATATTCTAAGGTATTGAGTCCTTTCCAATGCAGATCCTGCTCAGATACCTGCCGAATGACCTTAGCAGGCGAGCCAACCAAGAGTTGCCGCGGTTCGCCTTTAAAACCTCCTTTTACAAAGCTCATTGCACCAACGATGCTGTCGCGCTCAATCACGGCACCATCCATCACCACCGCGTTCATGCCGACGAGGGCATTTCGCTTAATCACACAACCATGCAAAATGGCGCCATGACCGATATGGCCGTCCTGCTCAACCACGGTATCCATACCGGCGTAACCGTGCATGATGCAGCCATCTTGCAGATTGGAACCTTGCTCTAAAATCAGCCGACCATAATCACCACGCAGCGATGCGGTTGGCCCGATATAAACATCGGCGCCAACGATCACATCACCGATTAATACTGCAGTCGGGTGAACATACGCACTGGGGTCTACCACAGGCACTAAGCCTTCAAACTCATAATAGGGCATTCAAATCACTCACTTCATCTATCCACTTTGCCATATTGTTCAATTTAACCAGCGGCTTAAGCCTTCACTCTTTCAAGACCATAACAAGCCATTCAAATCATTCTGTTTTGATACACAAGAAATTAGCGGTTAACTCTCTGACTCAATAGGACAAAAAATTAACGGATACTTTCTCTAATACCGACCCGATAAAAGTGTGGTGAGCTCTGAATATCGAGGGGTCATTGATATTCATGGGATCATTGAGCTCACCGAAAAGCGTAAACTGGGCTACTTTACTCTCGGGTCTTCAACCTCGACTATTTCCACTCTACGAGGCCAAAGTTCAGATAGACCATCTCAGGATCGTTGGCATCCACCATTTTGAAATGAATGCAGTTATCGTCCCATCTCCATATTTGGGTTTTCACTGTGCAGCCCGGATACAATGATTTGGTGAGACGGGTTTTAAAACGCGTTAAACGTTCAGGCTCACCGGGAAACATGGCCTGAATAATGTGGCGACAGGCGACACCGGCCGTGCTCACTCCATGCAGGTTTGGCTTAGGATGACCAAATTCCTGAGCATACTCCCAGTCGACATGTTGAGGATGATCGTCACCGGATAGTCGATAAATAAGCGCCTGGTTAAGTGGAATAGCTTGTTCGATTTCAAAATCCGGTGCCCGCTCCGGCATCTCAACGATATCTCTGGGCGCCTTAGGTCCACCGAAGCCGCCGTCATAGAGGGCGCAATCCCAGCTCTCGTTAGTAAAGAGTTTTGTGCCAGCTTCATCGAAGGTTTCTCCGATATGCTGAGCCAGACAGCCACGGCCTTCACCGCGATCAAACAGGCCCTTTAGCAACACTGTTGTGCTCAACTTACCCGGACAAGTGGGTAATGGCTGATGAATATGGAGATCGAAACCCCAATGCAGAGATCCACCCCACTGGAAGCCGTAATCTATGGTCTTGGTCACCTCGGCGTCGACAATTTGTATTGCCGCAAACATAGGTAATACTTTTAAATTCTTTTCATACACATAGTCTAAATCTGTTTTACCGTCACTTCCTGCACCACAACCCAGTGCAAACAACATGACATCTCTTTGTGTATATTCATTGATGAAGGGGCCGTATATTTGTCCCTGCATCTCTAATTTTAACGCCATTCGAAACTCCTTTTATAGACCAAGAAACACAACGCCTGACGGGCTATTTTAACTAATAACGGTGGGACCGGGAGCACCAGATCCCACCGATTTATTTAAGGCAATTAATCGAAAGATTATCGGCCTTTCCAAACAGGATCACGCTTCTCAGAAAAAGCTAGAGGTCCCTCTGACGCATCTTCTGAACGCAATACCGACGGATAATTTTTCAAGGTACCGGTGCGAATATGGCGATAACCTTCTTCAACTGATAGTTCAGCCGTTTCACGATAAATTTCTTTAATCGCGGCGATGGCTAAAGGCGCACCCAGAGCAATTTGCATAGCCAATTCACGCGCGGTCTCCATCAGTTTATCGCTTTCAACCACGCGGTTAACGACGCCCCAACGAAGTGCTTCTTCGGCGCCCATACCACGGCCAGTCATCATCAACTCATTGACAATTGCAGGCGGTAACAATTTAGGCAGACGTAGCATTCCGCCGCTGTCAGGCACAATTCCGAGTTTGGCTTCAGGCAAGGCAAAGCTAGCATTCTCTGAACAAACAATCATATCTGCCGCAAGCGCAAGTTCGAAACCACCACCGAATGCATAGCCGTTTACCGCTGCGATGACAGGCTTATCCAGATCGAAGATCTCAGTTAAACCAGCAAATCCACCTGGTCCAAAATCAGCATCTGGCGCTTCACCTTCGGCCGCAGCTTTCAGATCCCAACCGGCAGAGAAGAAACGTGCACCGGCACCGGTAATAATGGCAACGCGCAGTTCTGGGTCTTCACGAAATGCCAGGAAGGCTTCTCCCATCTCAAAACTGGTTTTGGCATCAATGGCATTCGCCTTGGGTCTGTCCAAGGTGATTTCTAAAATACTGCCATTTCGGACGATGTGTAATGATTCGCTCATGCTAATACTCCATTAGGAGTCATCAAAGATGACTCTCATTAAAAGATTAATTCAGTTACTGGAATTTAATTAATTG
>SDWK01000438.1 GCA_004195335.1 Shewanella sp. | reverse complement strand
CATTCATACAGACTTGAACTGCCTCTCGGTATTACAATATGCGGTTGAAGTACTGAAAGTAAAACATATCATGGTAGTCGGCCATTATGGTTGTGGCGGAGTAAAGGCGGCCATGGGCAAAGAGAGACTTGGACTCATTGACAACTGGCTCGGCCATATCAGAGATATTCACCGCCTTCACAGTAATGAGTTAGACAAGCTTGAAGGAAAAGAGAAGTTCGATCGTCTCTGCGAGCTAAACGTCATCGAACAGGTCGGCAATGTCAGTAGTACCAACATAGTGCAAGATGCTTGGGCCAGAGGGGAAAATGTATCCGTTCATGGCTGGGTCTATAGTATCGAGAACGGGCTACTATCGGATCTGGATGTCACTGTCGATAACGATGAATTTAAACCCGAAGCATAAAGGTGTTTGCTCATTATCCATAGAGGTTTAAGTGTGATGCTTATCGCACCGACTCAACATTTTTAACAGCAAGGGCTTCAAAGCCCAAGGCCCTTAAATCCCCCCTATTTATGGGCTTGATGTACACGCTTTATACTATCTTTGAAAAAAATGCCGAAATAGGCTAAATAATCCTTAATAAACATCGCAGTTTTCTGCCCATCCCAGTTATAATCCTCTAGTTATGTTTTATTTCTCGCGCAAAAATGCGCCGCGAATTCTAAGGAAATTTCCATGCCTGGTTTTGAATTATTTGGTCCTGAAGAGAAGCAGGAAGTTGCAGATGTAATGGAGAACGGTTTTACCTTCCGTTATAACTTCGATCATATGCGTAATGATCGTTGGAAGACTCGTGAAATGGAGCAGTTGTTGTGTGAAAAGATGGGTGTTAAGCATGCACATCTTCTATCAAGTGGTACCGCAGCTCTTCAAACGGCACTTGCCGCTGCAGGTATTGGTGCGGGTGACGAAGTTATCGTTCCTCCTTTCACGTTTGTAGCCTCTGTCGAAGCGGTATTTATGGCGGGTGCGGTGCCTATTTTTGCAGAGATAGATGAAACTCTGTGTTTGTCTCCTGAAGGTATCGAAGCCGCTATCACACCACGCACTAAAGCGGTTAACTTAGTGCATATGTGTGGTTCTATGGGCAAGCTCGACGAGATTAAGGCTGTATGTGAAAAACATGACCTTGTTCTTTTAGAAGACGCTTGTCAGGCTATTGGTGGCACCTATAAAGGCCAAGCTCTGGGTACCATAGGTGACGTAGGTTGCTACTCTTTTGATTCAGTCAAAACCATCACCTGTGGTGAAGGTGGCGCCGTGATCACCAACAGCGACACCATCTACAAACACTCACACATGTTCTCCGACCATGGTCATGACCATGTCGGCAACGATCGTGGCGCCGAAGATCATCCGATTATGGGCTTGAACTTTCGTATCTCTGAAATGAACTCTGCGATGGGTCTGGCTCAACTACGTAAACTCGATACCATTATCGACATTCAACGTAGAAATAAGCGCACCATCAAAAATGCCATCAAAGATATTGCCGAACTCTCTTTTCGCGAACTCCCTGATGCAGAAGGTGATTCAGCAGGCTTCCTGACTTTCATGATGCCAACTGAAGAACGCACCATAGAGATCAATAAGAAACTGGCTGAAAATGGCGTCGATGGCTGCTTCTATTGGTATATAAACAACTGGCACTACCTAAGCAATTGGAAGCATATACAACAGCTTAAGTCTTGCTCTGCTCTGCCGATCACATTAATTGCAGACCGTCCTGACTATACTAAGGTGTCAGTACCTAAGTCTGATGCGATCATGAGCCGAACGATCTCTATGTTGATCAAGTTATCTTGGACTGAAGAAGAGATTGCCCAGCGTATCGAGAATATTAAGAAAGCCTTTGCTTAATTAAATACTTCAATTACGCCTCACTAATCTGAGGCGTAATTTCACATTTCAACGGAGAATGTTGTAATGAGTTTTAAAAATTTTAAATGCGTACCCAAAATGATTTTTGGCCGTGGTTCATTTGCCGACCTTGATAAAGTATTGGCTGAAGAACGTAAAGTTGAAGAAGATTTCGTCGTTTTTCTTGTCGATGATGTGCATCAAGACAAGCCATTAGCAGCCCGTGTACCGACTAAGGCCCATGACCTGCTTATCTATGTCAATGTGGACGACGAGCCAACGACTAAGCAAGTTGATGCCTTAACTGAACAGGTCCAAGCTTTCAGCAAACATCAGCCTGTCAGCGTTGTTGGTCTGGGTGGCGGTTCGACACTGGATTTAGCTAAAGCCGTTGCTCTCATGCTCACCAATCCAGGTGGCTCAGCAATGTACCAAGGTTGGGATCTAATTAAAAATCCAGCCATTCATCATATTGGTATTCCTACGGTTTCCGGCACGGGTGCAGAAGCGTCTCGTACTGCAGTGCTTTGCGGCCCTGTACGTAAACTAGGTCTAAATTCTGACTACACAGTATTCGATCAGATCATCATGGACTCAGAGCTCATCGATGGCGTGCCAACCGATCAATGGTTCTACACCGGAATGGATTGTTATATCCACTGTGTTGAATCACTGGAAGGCACGTATCTCAACGAATTTGCCAAGGCCTTCGCTGAAAAATCGATGGACCTATGTCGTGAAGTCTTCATCGACGATCATGCAGAAAAAGATGATAAGTTGATGATGGCATCGTACATGGGTGGCATGAGTATCGCTTATAGCCAAGTCGGCGCCTGTCATGCCGTCTCCTATGGCCTAGGTTATGTCTTGGGTTACCACCACGGTATTGGTAACTGCCTAGCCTTCGATGTACTCGAAGAGTTCTACCCTGAAGGCGTTGCAGAATTCCGTCAGATGATGATTAAGCATAATATCGTGCTTCCTAAGAACATCTGTAAAGATCTCCCAGATGAGACTATCGCTAAGATGGTCGCCGTCACTAAGAGCATGGGCCCGCTTTGGGATAACGTTTATGGCGCAGGTTGGGAAGAGAAAGTGACCGATGAGATGCTAACTAAGCTCTTCCGTCGCATCTAATCACCCAATATGATAAGGGCTCCTATCGAGCCCTTTTTCTATAAGATAACCATAGGTAAAACCAATGAACGTAACTCTGTTAATCCCTGCTCGCTATGGCTCAAGCCGTTTTCCAGGCAAGCCTTTGGCGCCGATTAACGGTAAGCCAATGATCCAGCATGTTTATGAACGTGCATCACTGGCAAAAGGCTTAACCGCTATCTACGTTGCGACCGATGACGACCGCATTAAAGATGCTGTCGAAGGCTTCGGTGGCAAAGTGATCATGACCAGTCCTGACGCAGCCTCAGGCACCGATCGTATCGAAGATGCCATTACACAGTTAGGCCTAAAAGATGACGATCTTGTGGTAAATCTTCAAGGCGATCAACCCTTGATAGACCCCATTTCTATCGAACAGATCATCAGCTTGTTTGAACGTCATCCAGGTGAATTTGGTATGGCAACCTTAGGTTTTCAAATCACAGAAAAATGTGAACTCGACGATCCTAAACATGTGAAGATGGTGTTCGATAACGATTTTAATGCACTCTATTTTTCTCGTGCACGAATCCCATTCGGCAGAGACACCAACGACCACCCGGTTTATAAACACTTAGGTGTCTATGCTTACACCAGAAGTTTTGTTTCAACATTTGCTAAATTACCGCTTGGACGTTTAGAAGATTTAGAAAAACTCGAGCAACTTAGAGCGCTCGAACATGGCTATAAAATCAAAGTCGCTATCAGCGCTTTCGACTCTCCGGAGGTCGATACGCCTGAAGATATCCGTATTTGTGAGTCTCGTTTAGCGGTCGATTAAACTGGTATCTATGTGGGTAGCGGGTTTATTTAGGAGTATCTATGTCAGATCTTGAAACTTGGCTCATCATTATCTTAGTCATTGGTGTGATTGCGAGTAACCTGGCAGTCTTAAAATACAGTGCTAAATATAAGATGACCCAATTTGGCAAAGACAATAAACTTAAACCCAGCTCTAAACCAAAAACTAAAGATGAAGCCGGTAAAGCTGATAAGCTCAACGAAAACAACACTGACAAAAGTACAGATATTGCCTCATCAGACAAACACAATACTGACAAGTAGTCGTCAAGTGTAAAACGTAGAACAAGTGGAAAGGCTTATAGCTTATTCTTATTATAGAATTAAGCAGTAAGCTTTTTTTGTATCCGCTGATCAGCTATCAATTTCTCCCAAGCTCTCTATTTTAATTAAGCTTTTATCATATCCAATAAATTATAATTGTTAATCCTGCGAATTTAATCACTCTGACCTAGACTTAGAATACGTCGACACTCTTCATCATGTTTATGTTCTATCT
>SDWK01000764.1 GCA_004195335.1 Shewanella sp. | reverse complement strand
AGATGTGTATAAGAGACAGGTAAATCATAATTTTAACAATTAAAGTAGACTGAAGCTGATATGTTACCCATCGTTAAGTTACCAAAGTTATCTCATGAACAAACGTTAGAGCCCGTATACCTTGCCTTCTTGGTAGCGCTTGAGCAAAGTGATTTCACTGGTGATATCGATAAACGTTACAGTGCGCGTTTAGCGCAGGCGACGGATAACTCAGTGTATCAATTTCTTCCTCAAGCTATTATCTACCCTAGAAGTCAGAAAGATGTACGTTTAGTACTGATGCTGGCAAGTCATACTGAATTTTCGAAAGTGGTATTCAGTGCCCGTGGTGGCGGTACAGGAACGAATGGCCAGGCATTGACTCATGGATTAGTCCTCGACCTGTCTCGATATTTGAATAAGGTCATAGAAATTAACTCTGAGGAAGCGTGGGTTCGGGTTGAAGCTGGCGTGGTTAAGGATGCGCTAAATGACGCTCTGAGACCCCATGGATATTTCTTCAGTCCCGATCTTTCCACATCAAATAGGGCGACAATGGGAGGGATGGTTAACACCGATGCCTCCGGAGCGGGTTCTCTGGTATATGGTAAAACCTCTGATCATGTTATTGGCCTTTCCAGCGTGCTATATGATGGTAGTGTGCTCGATACCTATTCAATTAAGGCTGAGGAACTCGATAATATTGATGCCGTGACATCTAACCCTCTCGGTCAAACTTTGCTGACATCTATCGCTAATATTTGCCGTAACAAACGCCCACTCATTGAATCTCGATTTCCAAAGCTTAATCGATTCTTAACGGGTTATGATCTTAAGAATGTATGGAATGATGAGCTAACTGAATTTAACTTATCGAGAATATTGACAGGTTCTGAGGGTACGCTTGCCGTTATTACCGAAGCCAAATTGAACATCACACCGCTGCCTGCGGTACGTATGATGGTAAAAATTAAATATGATTCTTTTGAATCGGCGCTGCGTCATGCCCCTCAACTGGTTAAAGCCAAGGCGACCGTCGTCGAAACCATCGACTCGAAAGTACTTAATCTGGCGCAACAGGACATCATCTGGCACTCCGTTTCTGAGCTGATAAAAGACGTCCCAGGTCGTGTTATCGATGGACTCAATATGGTGGAGTTCGCCGGAGAACAGGAGGAGGTTGAGGCCAAAGTTGCTGCATTAATCTCAGCATTAGAGACACAAATTGATGAAAGCATTGGTGGGCTGCTCGGTTATCAGCAAACCAGTGATATACAGAGCATCAATATGATCTACGCCATGCGTAAGAAGGCCGTTGGTTTACTTGGCGCGGCCAAAGGACGTAGAAAACCGTTGGCCTTTGCAGAAGATACGGCAGTACCACCGGAGAAACTTGCCGATTTCATCATGGAGTTCAGAGCCTTACTCGACAGTCATCAGCTTCAATATGGCATGTTTGGCCATGTTGATGCCGGCGTGCTTCATGTCAGACCCGCACTGGATATGTGTGATGTTGATGATGAAAGGCTGCTTAAAACTGTGTCTGATCAAGTGGCTGAGCTGACATTAAAATATGGCGGTTTGATGTGGGGAGAGCACGGTAAAGGCGTTCGTGGTGAATATGGTCCTTCTGTCTTTGGTGAAGAACTGTACGGTGTTCTGGAAGAAGTTAAAGGGTTGTTTGACCCTAAGAATAAATTAAATCCCGGTAAGCTGGTGGCCCCTAAGGGAACCGGTGCACTAATTTATAATGTCGATAGTGTTAAACGCGGCAGCTTCGATCGCCAAATTCCCATCGAAACCAGAGAGGCTTTCCCTGATGTGATGAACTGTAACGGTAATGGGCTTTGTTTCAACTACAGCGCCTATTCACCTATGTGTCCATCTTTTAAAGTCACAGGAGACAGGGTTCAGTCTCCAAAAGGTCGAGCGGGCTTAATGCGAGAATGGTTACGCTTACTCGAATCTGAGGGCATCGATGTCAAGGCGCTTGCCAAAGCCAAGCCTCTTGGCTGGTTGCAGCGTACTCAAAATACATTAAAAGCGAGTCGTGAGTATGATTATTCACATGAAGTGATGGAGTCATTAAAAGGGTGTTTAGCCTGTAAGGCCTGCACATCTCAATGTCCGGTTAAGGTCGATGTGCCTAAGTTCAGAGCTCAGTTCTTTAATATCTATTATCAAAGATATCTGCGTCCGGCAAAAGACTACCTCGTGGCGGGAATTGAAGAGAGTTTGCCGTTAATGGCAATGGCTCCAAGGTTAACCAATGCCGTTTCGCAGAATCCGGTAAGTCAGTGGGTGATAAAGAAGTCTCTTGGATATGTTGATGCTCCGGCACTATCGGTCCCGACGCTTAAACAACGTCTCGACGGCCATGCCTGTCGTGGTTATGATCTGGAATCGTTGCAGAATATCCCCCTGAGCGAGCGCCAGAACTATGTGTTGGTGGTACAAGATCCCTTTAATAGCTTCTATGAAGCCGATACTGTCTATCACTTTATCAAGTTGATTGAGAAACTAGGTCTTAAGCCTGTGCTTTTACCCTTTAAACCCAATGGCAAGCCGATACATATTAAAGGTTTCCTCAATAAATTTGCCAAGACTGCTCAGTCTTCTGCTGATTTTCTGACTCAGGTTTATCAGCTGAATATGCCGATGGTGGGAGTAGACCCTGCTATGGTGCTATGTTACCGGGATGAATATCGAGAAGTACTCGGTGATAGCTGTGGTGATTTTAATGTTAAGTTGTCTAATGAATGGCTGTTAGAGGCGATTGAACATTGTGATAAGCGGACTGTTAATCAAGATATTTCACATGAATTTACCTGGTTCAGCCATTGTACTGAGTCAACGGCAAAACCCAATACCGCGACAGAGTGGAAGACGGTTTTTAGCCACTTCGGTGCAAAATTAGAGACGGTGAGTCTGGGATGTTGTGGCATGGCAGGTACTTATGGCCATGAAGCTGAAAACCAGCAACGCTCGCGCGAACTTTTTTCCATGTCCTGGGAGCAAACACTAAAATCATTACCCCGTGAACAGATCTTAGTGTCCGGTTACTCTTGTCGAAGTCAGGTGAAACGTTTTGGTGGTTTTAAGCCAAGACATCCGATTCAAGCGTTATTAGCACTTTTATAAACCATCAATCTGGTTAAGTGACATAAGCCAGGTGTTACCTGGCTTTGTCGCTCTCAGGAGTCGATATGAGTAAAGACAGACCATCTGCCGACTCAGAGTTAGCTAAGCTGACAAAAGAGGCACCGCTTTGCTCTGAAGCCCCCTTATTTAATGTCAGTACTCAGGGTGACTGGTATTATCGAGGCGATCGATTACCAAACAAATTTGCACGACTATTCTTGTCTATTTTGCACTGTATCGAGGGCCAATATTATCTGATCACTCCAGCTGAAAAGCTGCGGGTAACGGTTACCGATGCGGCGTTAATTATCGTGAGTTACGAACAGAAAGATCATACCTTTTTGCTCGACTCAGCCCTTGAGACGCAGCATAAGGTCGAAAGTCGGGAGGCATTTGAACTTAATGATGAAGGCATTTTCCTTGAGCTAGAAAGAGGCATCAAAGCTAAATTGGGTCGTGCTTGCTATTACCACTTTATCAATGAGTTCATAATTTCTGGAAATTAAAACAGTTAATCAGAGGCTTAAACTTTAATTCGTAATTAGTTTTGACTAATGCTAGTTTCTTGCAGGCTAAGTGGTAATATTAAATCAGGTGCTGACGGATTGGAGATGCTGATTGAAACAGTATGAAAGCCTCGGGTATCTGGTGTCGCATTTGAATATTGATCTACAAAATGCATTGGATCAAAAACTCAAACGTTACCAACTCGATATAAAACTCTGGCCAGTTCTTTTTGCTTTGTGGCAAGAGGAGGGGATAACACAGACTGAGTTATCCAAACGGTGCGACGTTGCTCATTATACGATGACGCGCCTGCTCGACCAACTACAAGTACAGGGCCTGGTTACCCGACATCAAGAAGCCGACAATCGTCGCGCGTTTCAGATTTTTCTGACCGATGCCGGAAAGGCGTTAGAGCAAGATCTTGTGATCGAGGCCGAGCGAGTCAACGCCCACTTTCTGGATAACCTATCAGGTGACGAACGTTTAGCCTTTCTGGCCTTACTCAATAAAATTAATCGATTGCCTGAATGAGCGATTAGTTCGTTTGAGTCATTTCATTTTTACCGTTATTAAATTCGACAGATTCAATCAGAGGGTCTTATGATCAAATATCTGCCTTTACTCCTGTTATCTTTCGCCGTCAGCGCATGTTCAATCAATATCAACAAGCCCAACTCCAAGTCAAATACTGCTGATAGCTCTTCATCTGAGGTTTATCTTAAAACGTTTGAACTCGCTAACGGTGCCACATTAGTGGTGAATGAAGGGAGGTTAGAGCCCAGATCCATAGGGAGTATCACAGTCAAACTGTATCGTGATCTATCTGTGGGAGATTTTGCGGCTGCGGTGTCATTTCCCCGCGACGGTACCATTTTAAAGGCGATGTTAATCGAGAATGGAGCTGATAAACAGAAACTCTCGATTACGACGGTGACGGCTGGAAGTGGTAATTATCAGCACAGTCAACAGATCTGCATTAAAGGCTCACTGATCAACCTGTGTTAACTGACGATATTTATCGCAGTGTTTAGTTAAAAAGCAAAAATAGTAAACCCGAAAGGGTTAAAAAAACCAGCAGATTTTGAACCAGCTTTCTACTCTGTAGTAAGTTTTCCTTTCCTTGATTGATACTGGTGATTAAGTAATTTTGCTTATAGATCCTGCAGATCATCTGTTCAGATGTTGGGTCTATAAGTAACTGAAAACGGCAGGGTTTACCATCATTCAACTGGATTTCATGCTCACTATTTTGACTGAAGTTTAGTTTTCTCGACACCATTTTTCCATTAACGAAAACTTGCTCTAACCCGCACCAATTACTGGCTTGCAGTTCGACAACATCTTGGTTGAGATCATACTTGAAAGTAACCATAGCGCTTTCCTACGCAAGATAATGAGCCTCTAAGTCAAGCAGACAAATATGACATTATCCAGTCGAAAGGATTAAATTTATGTGTCAAATTTCTATCCCATTGGCAGCACAGGTAAAAAAAATTAATTAAAAAAAAGGGACGAAATTAATATTTCGTCCCTTCATCAAACTGGTGAAAAGCGTGTAGTAAGTTTACTTACAGAATAGCGGCTTCAATGATGTTACGTGCCATCTCATCGGCAACTGAACCTGTCGTTCTATCCTGCTCATCCGCTTGGGCAAATACTCTCATCAGAGTGTCGTAAATCTCTTCGACTTTTTTAGTCGATGAGGTGACGTCATAATCTTTTTCGAACGACACGTTGATAATGCCACCGGCATTGATCACATAATCTGGGGCATACAAGATACCGAGTTCTTTAAGCTTCTCGCCATGACGGGCTTCGGCTAACTGGTTATTGGCACAACCAGCAACGATCGTCGCTTTTAGCTGCGGGATGGTCACATCATTGATGGTCGCACCCAATGCACAAGGAGCGTATACGTCGACCTCTTGCTTATAGATATCTTGTGGCGCGACTATGGTAGCACCAAACTCGGTGGCGACCTTGTCTAATGAAGTTTGGTGGATATCGGTGATGATTAACTCGGCTCCCTCTTCGTGCAGATGACGGCATAGGTAATAACCGACATGGCCAACACCTTGAACAGAGATTTTTAGTCCTTTGAGTGAATCAAGGCCGCGCTGATGCTTTACGGCAGCTTTGATTCCTAAATATGTTCCCAGTGCTGTGAATGGTGATGGATCTCCACTCTTACCTTCAAGGCCAGCCATATAAGGGGTCTCTTCATGTGCGATCATAATATCCGCAGTCGATACTCCGACGTCTTCTGCGGAATAATATTTTCCACCCAGGCCGTGGATACAACGACCAAAAGCACGGAATAGTGCCTCTCTGTTTTCAGTTTTAGGATTGGCAATAATCACCGATTTGCCGCCGCCCATCTCTAACCCTGCAAGGGCATTTTTATATGTCATGCCACGAGATAGTCGTAATACATCATTTAAGGCTTCGTCGTCAGACTCGTAGTTCCACATTCTACAGCCACCAACGGCGGGCCCTAGTTTGGTGTTGTGAATGGCGATAATTGCTTTTAAGCCACTTTCTTTGTCCTGACAAAAGACAACCTGTTCATGTTCGTCAAAAGAGATATGATTGAATACAGCCACGTACAGTTCTCCGCTTGGGAATGAAAACGTCGAGAACATGAAGTGCTCATTCGACGACTTAGTTAAATTTATTGCAGAACGATAGCATTTAGAGATACCCTCAACAAAGTAAAGATTTGGATTAATTGTGATCTGCGTGGCAATTTAGCTTTCCACCTTACGTTAACGTCAAGTTGAGTGCCGTTTCTTTGGTCAAGGGTTGGCCACTTTTGGAAAGCGCTTGTAGATATACAAAATAACAATAAGATAGGGATGAAGTATGACGGAGCAAGCAGTCGAGCAATCTCAAGAGATTGATCAGGAAAAACGTGAAGCGTTAAGACAAGAGTGGATCAGAGAGCACTTTCAAAAAGCGAATCGTTTTCTCGCCGAAAAGGGAGTGATCCCGAGTAATGTGATTGCTGATGAAAGCCGTTATTTAGCGCCTTACGTGGCTATTTGGAAAATGGAATCTAAACAGCCAAAGAAGCAGACTTTTTGGGTGATGTCTGGTGATCTTCCCTCGGATTATGTCGATGTGAATGTTGCCGGAACAGCGCGTGAGGCAATTCGTCATTTCTCTATGATGTGGCAGCTGAAAGCTGAAAACATACATAAATCCGGCGCAACCAAAGATCCTATGCAGGCTAAGTTTGCACAATTGCTCGTGTCTCGAGCAGAAAGCCTTTATAAGATCCACAATGATGAAAAGTTGTGGGCTTAATCTTGTAACAGGTAACCGTTATGAGAGAAACAAAATGGCATCGATTAGATGCCATTTTTGATCTTGTAGTTCTAAACTCAACAAAACTGTTCCGTAGCGAACACTTAGGCTAGGTAGTAATAGCCTTTATTGAGCATGTCCAAAATAAAGTCAGCTAACTCAGCAGATTGGCAGAGTGTGCTGGCTTCTCGATTGGTTATCGTTAGAGAATCAGCAATCAGGGATATTTGTGTCATATCATCGGATTCAAAGTTAACGATCTCTCCATTGATAAAAAGTCGGCTGTTTATATCATTTTCGAGTGAGATGACTTTTAATCCGCCGACCCTGTGTATCTCGGCTCCTTCAGATAATGCCGACTGTAGCTCGTTTAAAGAGTAGGGCACCTCTGGTTCTGATATATCCAATTCAAAACGATTTTGGCTTAACATCTGGCCTAATACCGCTTGATAGTGCTCAGGTTGCTGCAATAACTCACTTAACAGGCTGAGCATCTCTTGCTGGTGTTTAACGGGCAGTGTCGCTGCTGAAGTCGGTTCAGAGCTCGAAGTGAAGCGCTTTAACCCCGTGTTCGTGTCCAGCAGGTGATCGGCGATGCCCGTTAATAGTTCTTGTTGACTCGGAGCTCTAAAACCCAGGGAATAGCTCAGGGCTGTGGTGAGCGTTTCGGCGCAATGGGGATACCCTGGTGGGATATAGAGCATGTCCCCCGATTCGAGTACGACATCTATGATGGGGTCGAAATCATCGATCAGTGCGGTGTTCATATCGCCTCCGCGTGGAGTATATTCCCCCTTTGCGCCGACTCTCCAGCGTCTAGTCCCCTCTCCCTGTAGCAGAAACACATCATAATTATCGATATGAGGTCCGACACCACCACCGGGAGTGGCAAAAGAGACCATAAGGTCATCGAAGCGCCAATCAGGGATAAAGCGGAAGGCTTTAATCAGTGGCGTTGTCGCTGGATACCAATGGTTTACTGCCTGAACTAACAGCTGCCAGTTTTTTTCACCAAATTCGCTGTAGTCTTCTATGGGCCCCTGAATAATATCCCAATCTTTATCTCGGGTGACAATTACCCGAGAAGATATCTCCTCTTCACAGGCGAGGCCAGCGAGTTCATCGGCACTGATAGGATCATCAAAATTGGTGAAGGCATTTTTGATCACTAATGGTTTTTTTTGCCAGTGAGAAGTTAAAAACTCAGTAATATTCAGATTCAGTTTATACATAGACACTTAATTAGATTTTTATGTAACATTAGTCATAAAAAAAGCGGTAAGTATCAGCCTACCGCTTTTTCATCGCTAAGATAGCTTGCCATTAAGGCAATGACTATAGTTCGTCGACGAAAGCTTCCGCGCGACCAATATAGTTGGCCGGGGTCATCTTCTTCAGTTCGATTTTGACATCTTCTGGTAACTCAAGACCATCGATAAAGCGAGCGAGTTGCTCACCATCGATACGCTTACCACGAGTCAGTTCTTTGAGCTTCTCATAGGGCTTCTCGATACCATAGCGACGCATGACTGTTTGTACCGGCTCTGCCAATACTTCCCAGTTTTTATCCAGCTCAGCACGAAGTTGCTCTTCATTGACTTGAAGTTTACTGATCCCTTTGAGCGTCGCTTGATAGGCGATTAACGCATGAGCCATGCCAACACCCAAGTTGCGAAGAACAGTCGAATCGGTAAGATCACGCTGCCAGCGAGACAGTGGAAGTTTAGACGCCAGATGCTGCATTATGGCGTTAGCAATGCCTAAGTTACCTTCCGAGTTTTCAAAATCGATAGGATTCACTTTATGTGGCATGGTTGAAGAACCTATTTCGCCTGCAATGGTTCTTTGCTTGAAGTGACCCAGAGCGATATAACCCCAGATATCACGGTCGAAATCGATGAGAACCGTATTGAAACGCGCAACAGCATCGAAGAGTTCAGCGATATAATCGTGTGGCTCGATCTGTGTGGTGTAAGGGTTCCAGTTAAGTCCCAGGCTGGTAACAAAACGCTGTGAAAGCGTATGCCAATCAACTTCAGGGTAAGCAGATAAGTGGGCATTGTAGTTACCTACAGCACCATTTATCTTACCCATGATCTCAACAGCATTGATCTGCTTTAATTGACGCTCGAGACGAATGACAACGTTAGCCATCTCTTTACCTAAGGTAGAAGGAGAGGCAGGTTGACCATGAGTTCGTGACATTAACGGCACTGAACGGTGCTCTTTAGCCAGGGCTTTAATCGCATCGATGACTTGCTGACAGTATGGTGTCAATACCTGCTCACGCGCTTCACTTAGCATCAGTCCATGAGACAGGTTGTTGATATCTTCTGAGGTACAGGCAAAGTGTACAAACTCATCGATTGCAACGAGTTCTACATTGTTTGCGATTTGCTCTTTGATGAAGTATTCAACCGCTTTTACATCGTGGTTGGTTGTCGCTTCAATCTTTTTAATACGGAGCGCATCTTCTTCACTGAAGTTATCTTTAATTTGATCGAGAAGGGCAAGCGCTGTCTCGCTAAAGGGTGGAACTTCTTCAATTTCAGGACAGCTGGAAAGCAGCTTTAGCCAGTTTATTTCGACTTGAACACGGTACTTGGTCAGGCCGTACTCGCTGAAAATCCCTCTTAATGAGGCGGTTTTACTACCATAACGACCGTCTACGGGAGAGATAGCAGTTAGTGCGGAAAGTTCCATTTGGAGCTCCTTTATGAACTTAGCTTATTTATAGGGTGAGGCTTTTTTTAGCTATATCGACTATTGTTTTTCTTGCGAAGACAAGGTGTCTGCGCTTGCCTCCTAATTGGCGCCATAATACTGCGCTGCGCATGGCAGACAGTAGAAGTGCACGGATTTTTTCCTGTACCTGAGATTGTTTCAGATACTCAGGATTACCCGAGATTTGAATTTTTGGACCTAAGGTGCTGATAATATCGCTATAGATACCCGCGAAATTGGCGATGACCTGTTCGTCGGTAATAGCAAAGTGATGAAGCTGACGGTGAATCTGATTGATTCTTTCCGCTAATATACTCATGGCATTGCCACGAGCCAACTTTCTCTCTAAGGCTAATATACCGACAAGGTATCGAGTAACTTCGACATCTTTATCTTTAGCATCCCCGAGTTGATTGACGATGAGTTGGTAGCCTTTATTTAAGGCGACCTTGTCAGCATAAACATCTGAGGTCGAGTCAGGATTCGTGACTAAGACAGTGTTCAAACAGGCAGCGAGACTCTCTCGGTCTGAGCTGCCATGTCTGGCTATGTGTTGCACTTGTGCTATGGCCTGCAAAAGTCCTGCAAAAGCCATAGTACGGTCAATTAGCTGATCGCTCACGTGTTATTCTCTAATTAATGAATCGATGATACCACCACCTAAGCAAAGCTCGGCATCATAAAATACCGCCGATTGACCAGGGGTCACCGCGGCTACAGGCTCATCGAATATGACTTTTATTCTATCATCGCCTTCATAAGTTAATGTGCAGGCAACATCTCTTTGGCGGTAGCGAGTCTTGACCGTGATCTGAGCCCCATTGATAGGTCCCTTTCGGTCGACCCAGTGGAGTTGATCGGCATAGAAACCCACCGACATTAATCTTGGGTGATGGCCGCCTTGCCCGACAACCAATACGTTTCGGTCCATCTCTTTGTCGACGACATACCAAGGGTCATCATTGCTGTTTTTCATGCCGCCGATACCCAGGCCTTTACGCTGACCTAAGGTGTGGTACATGAGACCTTGATGAGTGCCGATGACTTCACCTTCAGAGGTTTCAATGTTTCCGGGCTGAGCAGGCAAGAAGGTGCTCAGAAAATCAGTAAACTTTCGTTCGCCGATAAAGCAAATACCCGTGCTGTCTTTCTTATCGTGGGTGACCAGACCCATCTCTTTCGCTATCTCTCTGACTTCGCTCTTTTCAAGTTCACCAACAGGGAACAATGAACGGGAAATTTGTTCATGGCTTAAAGTATAGAGGAAGTAGCTTTGGTCTTTATTGCCGTCTAAGCCTCGTAGCATCTGGCTTTGACCACTTTGATCACATCTGCGAACATAATGACCCATGGCGATATAGTCAGCATCTAAGATGTCATCAGCAAATTCGAGAAAAGCTTTAAACTTAATCTCTTTATTACAGATGATATCCGGATTTGGTGTTCTGCCAGCTTTGTATTCGGCTAAAAAATACTCGAACACATTGTCCCAATATTCAGAGGCGAAATTCACTGTGTGTAGTTTTATGCCAAGCTTGTCACATACAGCTTGCGCATCTTTAAGATCGTCTGCTGCGGCACAATATTCATCGGTGTCATCTTCTTCCCAATTTTTCATGAAAAGACCTTCGACCTGATATCCCTGCTTAAGCAACAGGTACGCCGAAACTGATGAATCAACACCGCCAGACATGCCGACGATGACTTTTTTATTATTAATAGCAGTGGGTTCGATTAGTGCCATAGATCCTAAAACCGTTGTATGTGTCTGCGCAGCCTATCGTTAGTTATCATTCGAAAGAACATTCAAAGTGATACAGAAAATAAGCTACATTTTCGGGTGCGTATTCTATCACGCATTCGTGCTAGGGGCTAACCTCAGATAGTCCCCATTAAGCAGTTCTAGCGGATAGTGAATTTTGTTACGGAAGTCATCGAGACTGGATAACACTAAAGGACTTCGAAGCGCCGATTTTAAACGCTGTATCTCCTCATAAGTTAGCCATAATGCCCGATTAATATCCGGGTCTTGAGGCCGTAGAGGGGAGAGTGTTTCGATATGCGCAAAAAAGGTAAATCGAATAAAGGCGAGGCTATCACTGGCTGAAAATTGATAAATTCCGGTTAAGCCTTGTGGCGACACTTTTAATCCTGTCTCCTCAAAAACTTCACGCTCACACGCCATCACCAGGGTTTCATCTTTTTCAAGGTGTCCGGCCGGTTGATTGTAGCGCTTAACCCCATCGATGATCTCTTCGACGATAAGGTACTTATTTTGACACTCTATAATGCAAGCGACGGTGACATTAGGTTTATATCTATCGCTCATATTTAGCCCCTTAATAATGTGCAAGCTTTTAGATAAATATAGCTATTCGCCCTGTAGGGATAAAACCGGTTTACGCCGGTTTGTTTGACATCTCTATGCGCTGGTATTCGCCAGATTTGAGGTCGCTAAGACTCCATTGTCCTATTTTATAGCGAATTAATCTGAGAGTAGGGAAGCCGATGTTTGCCGTCATTCTTCTTACCTGACGGTTCCGGCCTTCACAGATTTGAATTTCTAGCCAAGTTGTCGAGATATCTTTGCGCTCTCTGATAGGTGGCGTTCGCGGCCATACATCGGGTTGAGTCATTATGATGACTTTAGCCGGCAAGGTCATGCCATCCTTTAGCTCGACACCTTGGCGCAGTTTATCGATATCGGCTTCATTGGGTTCACCCTCTACCTGAGCCCAATAGGTTTTGAAGGTTTTTTTCTTAGGCTCGGTGATTTGCGATTGTAATTTACCGTCGTTGGTCAGTAAAAGCAGGCCTTCACTGTCTCTGTCTAATCGCCCAGCAGCATAGACATCAGCAATGGGGATATAGTCTTTTAACGTTTGTCGCCCCTGTTCGTCGGTGAATTGACAAAGTACATCGAATGGCTTGTTAAACAACACTATGATGGGATCTTTTACCTTGGGCTTACCCGAAACGGCTTGACGAGTTTTGGATTTATCAGTGCACTGGTAAGGTTTTTTTGCTTTATTAAACCTGTTGTTCCGCTTTTCTCTACGATCTGTCGTAGAAGATGGAGTGGTGCTTGTAGATTTTGTTTGACTCACTTGGACTAACTTCTGGCATAGTATGACTTCATTCATACTAGTGTACTGCGCATTGGCCATTAGTGGAATTTGAATATTGCCTGGAATGTTTTATGATACGCACCATTAAAGTGTGATCTGCGCCAACTTGTTATTAAGTTTTGAGAAGTTCAGCGCGATGACAATGTGTTATTAAGAGCTGAAGATCGTGTATTTGGTGGGTGGAAAACTCGCATTAATACATGCTTTATGTACTTGGCCAACCACTCCCTGTAATGATCAGGGGACGTAAACAGGCCTGTTTAATGG
>SDWK01000070.1 GCA_004195335.1 Shewanella sp. | reverse complement strand
GAACAATAATCGACTTTGCTTCATCAGCTAAGCATCGTCTCAGCTTGTTTAGCGAAGCGCCGTCTTAGCTTTATCCCTACTTCTGCGAGCGAATGATCTCCTCATCGACCCATTTCAATAACTGCTTGATGGCTTTCGAGAGAATTTGGTTTTGACGCACAATATAACCTAGGCTGGTGGTCGGAAACTCGGGTAACGGCGTCACTTTGGTCTTGAGATTGCGTTTAGTATTAATTGAGAACTCCGGCACTATCGCCACCCCAAAGCCCGCTTCTGCCCAATCAATTTGCGCGTCGACACTGCCGACTTCCATAATTCGATACTTAGGCAGATTCAAAGATGGCAGCGCTAAATCAAGCAGATCTCGGGTACGGGTATCGTGGCCTAATAAAATCAAGGTCGGTTCACTCTCTAATACCAGTTCTGGCTGCTGCTTTGCTTGTTGCCAAAGCGCCAGGTTATCTCCTAACGCACACCAGCGTATCTGTTGTAACTCGGTAAAATGCAGCGGCTGACTCTCTTTTTGAGCAATAACAAAGCCCAAATCCGCTTGTGCACTTTTAACCAATGCTGATGCTTGTGATGAGGTGGTATTTAACAATGAAAAATCGATCCCCGGGAATTCAGCTTTAAACAACTGAAATGGCGATATCAACAATAAGCGAGAGATGATGTCACTGGCCGCAATGGTGAGCGTCCCTTGGCTGAGATCGTTAATCGCATTGAGATCCGCTTGGCAAACCTGCAGATCCATTAAGGTTTTTTGACTGGTCTGCAACAATCGAACGCCCGCTTCGGTCAGATGAAATGGGTTGCGATCAATTAACTTAACCCGCGTCGTACTCTCTAATTGTTTGATATGCAAACTGACATTAGGCTGAGTCATATGCAGCGCGGCGGCGGCTTTACCGAAATGTTGGTACTGCGCTAAGGTGACAAACGTTTTAAGCCAATTGAGATCAAGCATACCCTTTACCTAGTTATTAAAGCCGTTTCACCCACTATGATATATGAGTTTCTTATCAATTCGATAATAATTATTAATTTCTCATATTCACTCACTTGTTTTAGCATAGTCGCTTAATTATTGAGGAGTGTGAGTTATGCCGTCTATTGTTGTTGTTGGTGCTAATTGGGGCGATGAAGGTAAAGGCCGTATCGTTGATTTTCTTGCGGTTGACGCATCTGCAAGTATTCGTTTTCAAGGTGGTAATAATGCGGGCCATACTGTCGTCAATGACTTTGGTACCTTTAAATTACACCAGCTTCCAAGTGGCATATTCAACCCGGATTGCACGGCAGTCCTCGGCCCTGGCATGGTCATCAGCCCTGCAGCATTAAGCGAAGAAATGGCAGAAGTGAAAGCGGCTGGCGTAAACGTAAAAATGCACATATCAGATCGTGCGACTTTATGTCTACCGCTGCACGCCCTTGAAGATACCTTAGAAGAACTGCGTTTAGGCGATGGCGCTTACGGTTCAACAAGGCAAGGTATCGCACCAGCTTATGGCGATCGCGTCATGAAAAAAGGCATTCTAGTCGGTTGGTTAATGCAACCTGAAGTCCTGCTTGAGCGTATTCAATTCATGCTCGATTGGAAAATGCCACAATTAAAAGCCCTATACCCTAGCTGTGACTTCAGCCAAACGGCTGAAGAGATGACCGCATGGTTATTAGAGGTAAGCGCGCCTTGGCGTCAATTTATCTGTAACGTGACTGAGCCGCTAAAAGTAATGCAAAGCAACAATGCAAACTTGTTGTTTGAAGCGCAACTCGGTGCAGGCCGTGACTTAGTCTATGGCGAATACCCTTGGACAACATCTTCAAACGTCACCGCCGCTTATGCTGGTATCGGTAGTGGTTTACCGGCGCTACGCCCTGAACGTATCATTGCCGTGGCAAAATCATTCAGCTCATCTGTCGGTACGGGTACATTAGTCACCGCAATGGAAGAGCAAGATAACTTCCGTGAAGCATCTAATGAATATGGCGCAGTTACTGGTCGTCCGCGTGATATGGGTTACTTTGATGCTGTCGCAACCCGCAATGGCGTAGAGCTGCAAGCCGCCACTGAAATTGCACTGACTAAGATTGACTGTTTAACGGGCATGACCGATCTAAAAATCTGCGTATCTTACGCCGGTGAACATACTCAAAACCCAATCTGGCCGCAAACCGCTTCCCTGACTCCTATTTATGAAGATATGCAAGGTTGGAGCGAAGACATCACAGGTTGTAGAACCTTTGAAAGCCTACCAGAAGCCGCTCAACACTATGTGCTGCGTATCGAAGCGCTAATGGGCGTAGCGATCAGCATGGTATCTGTAGGTCCTGAACGTGAGCAGATGATCCTTCGCTAATTTGATGTGATGGCTTAGCAAAGTTAGATGAGAATGGAAGCCGGACTTGTACCGGCTTCCATTTTTTTTGCTGTCATTCCGGCGAAGGCTGGAATCCATCTTATGTAGGAGCTGGCTTTAGCCGCGAAGCTGTCATCTGACCGCCACGGTATGACGCCTGGATGCCAGAATCGAGTGCATTTATCAACCCGACCTTGTTCCTTCATCCATCTTAGACTTTGCTCTTAAGCCTTCATTCTACTAGCTTGAATCCTTAAACCTAGAACCGGATCAAACTCAGTCCCGCATTTTTGGGTCTTAAAGTACTTTGATGACATCCTGCGTCGCTAAACGAGACTTAGGTAAACTCGCATTGTAGTCTTCTTCAGAGTGATGATAACCAATAGCTAACGCCACTTCACATTCAAAACCATCCAATTCCTCTTTGAAAATTTCACCGACAAGCTCACTGTCGATACCTTCCATAGGGGTAGAATCAATGCCTAATCGAGCCAGAACATGCATGGTGTTACCCAATGCTAAGTAAGTTTGTGATTTAGTCCAAGCTGCATTATTACCAGTTTCGTCGGTATTAAGATCGACAAAAGCAAAACCACCAAAAGCCTGCTCTCTGTTTTCAGGTTTAGTTCGCCCATCTTCAATTCCCTTATCGACCACTTTTGCATAGTCTTCGCGAGTATAAGCAGGGTTATGAGCAAATAAAATGATATGTGAGGCCGCGTGAATATGTGGCTGATTAAACTGAAACTTATTGGCAAATGTCTCATGCATGCGCTGCTTTGCTTCATCACTCTCAATCACGATAAACTTCCATGGCTGAGAGTTAATTGAAGAGGCTGATAACCGCATCGCTTCGTAAATAATATCGAGATCGGTTTGTGGAATACGTTTCGATGCATCGTATTTTTTAGCCGTGTGGCGCTTGTTAAGATCTTTAATGATAGGGTGAGTCATGGTTATAGCCATAGTGTTCTTCATTCCTCTAATGAGCCATCTTTAATAAACGGCACTACTATACTTGTGTGATTGGGCATGGAAGAGAGTTTAATCCAAATCAACTTAACTAAAAACAGGCTAATCATAGAATCTTTATCAAAATATTCTGGTCTTGATTTTGATGACTTAGAAAATAGAGCTGATGTTTACGATAATGAAGGTGCAATTCATCATTTATTTACTGTTGCTTCATCATTAGACTCTTTAGTAATAGGTGAAACACAAATTGTTGGACAACTAAAAGATGCATATAAATTAGCTTTAGAAAAAGAGTATTGTGATCAACGTACTACACAAGCTATGCAATATGCTTTTAAGTGTGCTGCTAATGTTAGAAATGCAACTAGTTTAGGTTCAGGTTCAGTATCTGTAGCTTCAACTGCTGTTGCTAAAGCAAAAGATATTTTAGGCGATCCAAGTGGTGTAAAAGCTCTTGTTATTGGTGCTGGTGAAATGAGTGAATTAACTATAAAACATCTTTTATCAAGTAAATTTTCAGTAATTTTGATAAGTAGAGATATTAAAAAAGCTCAACTATTAGCTGATACGTTTGATGAAAATATTGAAGTTAAACCATATGAGCAATTAAATGAGCTTTTACATAGTACACCTGTAATGATTACCGCTACTTCTGCACCATATCCAATTATTAAACAAGATATGGTGAGCTCTTCTAAAATGAAAAGATATTGGTTTGATATTGCGGTTCCTAGAGATATTGATGATATAGAATCACCAAATTTAGAGACTTTTTCTGTAGATGATTTACAAGATATAGTAAATGACAATATGCATTTAAGAGCAAAACAAGCAAAACAAGCTTATTCAATTGTAAGCCAAGAAGCAGATTCGTTTTTTGAAATGTTAAAATCATTAGAAGTAGAACCTGTTGTAAAACATCTATATATTAAGGGTGACTCAGTAATTGATAAAAAAATAAAACATGCCATTAAAAAAGGTTTTATTAAAGCAGAAG
>SDWK01000064.1 GCA_004195335.1 Shewanella sp. | reverse complement strand
GGCCAGCGAGAACGGCTCCTCCCCGCCCCAGTCGTAATAGTAGTTCCGATCTTCAACAAACGGCGGGATCTGCTTGTGCTTGGCGGCAATCCTCTCGGCGGCTTCCCGGCCACCCGAATCAATGAATGCGTCGAAATCCGGATAAACCTCGGACTCCCGGAAAGCACGCAGCAACTCAACGATAAAGGCTCTTCCTATAAAGCCGATTATCATCCGGGCGGTGATTTAGGCGATTGGACCTCGCAGTTTGAACAAGCAATGATGGGTGTTATTCCCATGACTATTACCTATGGCGCGTCTGAATTTGATGGTCGACTCGATCTGACCTGGCTGGGCTATGTGGTTGATGACTGGGCAAGTGCTCGTAAAGTTTATGGTCCTGGTGGTCCGATGCTTGATGTTTACAATAAGATTTTTGCCGAAATGGATCTAGTGGCGCTAGGTACTATTCCAACTGGCTTTGGTTCTATTACTATCCGCAAAGGTGTTGACAAAATTCCAACCAGTTTTCCCGAAGATGCCAAAGGTATAAAAATGCGGGTGATCCCATCGCCACTGGCGATTGAGCGTTTTAAAAACTGGGGGTTTTCTGCGGTTCCTATGCCATATTCCGAGCTATACACCGCACTGCAGTTAGGTACTGTCGATGGCCGGGCATTTGGTCCTGCCGTTGAAATTTACCAAATGCGTGATGTGCTCGAAGCTTACATTTTAACGCGTGATTATTTTGAGCATGCTTTCTGGTTGGTTAATAAAGATTGGTGGGAAGATCTTCCAGCCGCTGAGAGAAAGAAGATGCAAACGGCAGCGGATGAAACGCTTAAGTGGGCATGGCAGGAAGCTGAGACGATTGATAACGGATTTCTAGATAAAGTTCGCGATGCTGGTATTAAGGTTATCGAGTTATCAGATGAGGACCGCGCTAAAGCTAAAAGTATTCTGTACGCAAAAGAATGGCCATACATGGAGAAAAAGGTTGGCAGCGACATCATGAAAATGATGCGTGAAATAGCTGGTATATAAGTAATTCCTTATTAGGTGTGATCTGGGCTCAAGTCAGTAAGTAAATGACCTGAGCCTAAAATTTCCAAAAACAAGGATATATAGTTATGAAAGCCAGTACCTTAGAATCTGGGAGTCTACTTCAACAAGTTGACTTACCAAGTAAAGCCAAAAAAACTACGTTACAACAGTTTGAATTTCTGCTCGATTTCTGTCTCAAAGCGGCCATGATCTTTAGTGGTCTCGGACTTGCCATCTTAATGTTCACCCAAGTCATCATGCGTTATGTACTCGAATCTCCTTTTGCAGGAATAGAAGAAGCGGCAATTTTAATGGCGGTATGGATCTATTTTCTCGGCATGGGCTATGCGACTAAAGAGCGGGCACACATTCACGGTGGTATCGTCAGCTTGGTTGTCACAGATCCGTTTAAAATTGAGATGATCCGCTTTATTGTTTCGATTATTTGTACCATTGCCGCCTGTATTTTTGGCTATTATGCGACTAAATACGGATTATTTGTCATTGAAAAAGGACGAATGAGTTTATATTTGCAATGGCCTAAAGGGTTATGGAGTGCCAGCATGATCTTTGGTTTTGCGATGATGATATTTTATTTTGTGCTGCAAACCGTAAAAGACTATCACGCTATGTTAGCGGCTAAAGCCCAACCGAAAGCTATTAAACCTCAATCATTAAACAACGAAAAGGACTAGCATATTATGGTTATTTTTCTTATATCTATGCTGGTCATAGTTATCTTATTATTAGCTGAACTTCCGGTTGCCTTTGCCTTTGGTATCGGCGCTATAATGTTTACCTTTGCTACCGGCAATGATATTTCATTTTTGGTCATTCATGGTTTTAATACCAGCGGCGGTTTTGCTCTATTAGCATTACCCTTGTTTATTTTAGCCGGAATTTTAATGGCCGAAGGTGGAATTTCAAATCGCTTGCTTGATTTTGTTAATTCAATCGTTGGTCGACTTAAGGGCGGCTTAGGCGCGGTAACTGTTTTAACCTGTGCTCTATTTGGTGCTATTTCTGGCAGCTCTTCGGCAGCTATTGCGGCCATCGGCCAGATTATGATCCCGCGGATGAAAGAAGAAGGATATCCAGAGGGGCACGCGACGGCTTTGGTTGCTTGCTCGTCTGTACTGGCGCTATTAATACCGCCAAGTATCCCAATGATTATTTTTTCGATTACTGGCGGGCTGTCTGTCGGCGCAGCTTTTCTATCAACCATTATCCCAGGCATCATGTTAACGGTAATATACTGTTGCTTAAATTTCTGGTTTTTACGTAAAAACACAATGATAAAAGTCGAACCTGCGCTGCCTTTTGTTGAAGCAGCACGCGGTGTAGCTACTTCTGGCTATAATGCATTTTGGGCACTATTGATGCCAGTTATTATCTTAGGTGCTATTTATACTGGTATTGCTACGCCAACAGAAGCGGCAGCAATTGCGGTTATTTATGCAATACCCGTAAGTCTGTTCGTCTACAAGGGATTAACCTTTAAAACGTTAGGTAGTGCCACTGTTCGTGCTGTTATCATGACGGGTTCAATTATGGCGGTATTATTCTTCTTGTTCATTATGAGTAGAGCAATGATTTTAGAACAAGTACCGAAGCAACTTGCCGAAGCGCTATTATTGCTCTCTGATAACAAGCTAGTCATATTATTAGTGATTAATCTATTATTATTGCTTATCGGTATGATAGTTGATGATATTTCCGGTGGTGTTTTAGCGGCGATTATTTTCTTGCCGGTAGTACAGGCTCTTGGCATTCATCCAATTCATTTTGCCGCTATCGTGGGGGTAAACCTCGGCTTAGGTAATGTTTCGCCACCCTGTGCCCCGATGCTCTATATGGCGGGGGGAGTCGCGAAGTTACCGCTCAATAAGTATATTGTGCCGACGGTTAAGTTACTGTGCTTTGGTCACTTACCTATGGTGGTTTTAGTTACCTTCGTACCTGATTTAGCATTGTTTTTACCTCGTTTGTTGATGGGGATTGAGTAAGTTATACCCGTGTTCTTTGGGTCATCAGATCTTTATTTAGATCAGATGGCCCGTTTTTTTTTGGTCATTACAGCCTCTTTTTTTAAATTTTGCTGTGAGCTATAAGAACGTGTGATTTAATCAAACTAGCAAGGGGATAGAGCATATTTATCTGGTTCTTGTCGTATTGAAAGCTATAAAGAGACTAGTAATAATATTTATCAGCTGGTTTTATATTTTGCGATTGAAGAACATAAGTGGCTTGCGTAAAGTCTAATTAATACGAAAGTTATGAGAGTCCTGCCATGTCATTTGAAATTACCGCTGTAGTAAATATCATGGGTTTATCTGCCGTGGCGGTCTTTGCAATCTCGGGCGCCCTTGATGCAGCTCGTCAGAAAATGGATATTCTCGGTTTTATGCTGATTGGAACGGCTACCGGTCTCGGTGGTGGAACGCTTCGTGATTTGTTGCTGGGTAATGTCCCCGTATTCTGGATACGTGAGCCGGTATGGATAGTCGTCTGTTTGGTTTCGACAGCAATAACCTATTTTATCGCACCAAAATTGGCTTCTATAACACGCGCATTGATCTGGATGGATGCGGTCGGTATTGCATTGTTTGCAGTGGTTGGCACTGAGATTGCGCTAGAGTTTGGTACTTCTCCGTTGATCGCCATTTGTATGGGAGTAATGACCGCTAGTTTTGGTGGTATCGCCCGTGATGTGCTCAGTGGTAGCAACCTTACACTGATGAACGAAGAACTTTATATCACCACAACTGTGGCTGGTTCAGTTATGTATCTCTGGCTCAATACCTTAAGTCTCCCGCCTAATTATGATTTGATCGGTGGCTTCTTTGTTGCTTTCATTCTGCGTGCATTGGCGATTAGCTTCCATCTTAAGCTGCCAAACCTCTATAGAAAGGACTGATGTCCCCATCAAGCGCTTTTTTGATAGCTTTAAAATTACTTCATACTGCGTTAAATAAGCAAAGCATAGCGTGACTATGCTTAAATCATTTTCCACTGAAACCCTGCACTTTAAATGGTAACGGTTATAGCCTGACATTAACTGCTCAACGATTGTTTTTAATAAGATAGTGATGGATGTTCAAACGCACAGGATTCGCCCATTTCTTCAATAATGACTTAACCGTAAGCTAAAACTACAGTGAGTGTTTCCTGCTCGCTTAATCAAGAACTTTGATTTATATCAAACATTTTGATTATCATGTGGTTATCCACAATTTCACCTGTCAAAAGCCTCTTCTATGATAAAGGAAAGTTAACTTGGTTTAACATTTTTTCACTTTATATAACGCTGAGATTATAGT
>SDWK01000871.1 GCA_004195335.1 Shewanella sp. | reverse complement strand
TTGAGGTTAAATCGACTCTCCTGAGCGCCAAATTGGGTGCGTTTGGCCTCTTCCTGAATCGTTCCATCTCCATTCCAGCTGGGTTGAAATGCAATGGTACCGTCGACGTAGCGGGCATTGGTCTTGAGAAAACCACCCAGTTCATACTCAGTTGCAACAACCGTCATGGGGGGGAGATAACTCAGTAACAGGGTGAGTGATAAGGTTGTTTTTATGTTCATAATCTTCTACGTGAAGGGATTTGTCTAAAAAAAAGCCCTATAAAATAGGGCTTGATTCAATAATCTACGGGGAAATCAGTAAGTAAAAGTCATGGACTAATATGAAACATGATCCGTATTTAAATCATAAGTTTGAGCTACTATGCTTGCACTAAAAATCAGGTTCAGATGCGGGAGCTGCACTGAACCTGCGATGACTTAAGCTTTTGGTTACTAGAAGTAGTAACCAAAGTTGATGTTGACGCGCTTGTCCCAATCATTGCCCGCTTCAGGCAGACCAACGTGATCATTGTTGGCGGTTGAAAAGGTCATGTTTTTACCCATGACGAAGTCGATCATGGTATAAGTTGGGCCTGCTGATACTGCGCAACCTGTGACGTTCTGCATACTGTTGTCGTAGCTGCTGTCATCGACGTCAGGCGTCATAAGACCAAAATCGTTATAACACTTCACGCTACCCCAGTCTGTTTTGAAGGTCTTAGCGATATTGGCGCTATAAGCTTGGCCTTTAGAAGCGATCTCATATTGCCAGCTAACCACGGATACGCCAATCTTGTTCGAATCTACCGCATCAGCTGCATCATATTCATACTGCATCGCTTGAAGTTGCAGGTTCCAGCTATTGTAGCTGCTGTCTAAATGAAGCGCCGCGGCGTAGCGATCACCGGTATTGCCGGTTTTGTTGTTGTAGATCTGACCAAATTGAACAGAACCACCGAAGGTCGTTGAACCGCCTTTATGTTCTGCTGTATAGGTCTGACGCACGTTAACCTGGTTTGTCTCTTCGTTGTTATACTCGGTGCCATTGATGGTGCCGGTATATAGATCGGTCGCGTAACGTTTATTCTCAGTTGGACCATACTCGGCATTCTTGTAGAAGGCTAAATCTGTGTGCCAGCCATTGCTGTTATAAACGGCCTTAACACCGACATCATGGTCGTCTTCGAAACCTAAGTAGTAAGGAATACCAAACCACCAGCTGTTCGAGATAAAGTCGCGGTTACCAAATGGCACCTTGTTGATACCAAACTGTAGCTGCCACTCAGGATCGATATTGTAGATACCGTATCCGTATTTGATGTAGTCGGTACTCGAGGTGAAACGGTACTCAGCGGCTAATCCCCAGTCGCCTTTCTTACCGTCAAACTTGATGGCGGCCATATCAAAGGTCAGATCGCCACCCTTGTCTTTCGACGCTTCACTGTAATCTTTGTAACCATAGTTAACGCGTACGGCACCGCCTATATTGATACCGTCTTCTTGCTCTTCTGCACTGGCGTTAAAGCCGGTTAGTGCTATCGCTGTTGCCACCATCGACAACATGAACTTGGTGGATTTTTTCATCATCATTACCCATTTAGTATTTTTGTGTTTTATGTTTAAGTTTTCGAACTCGTTACATCACATCGAACCAGGTACGGTGACACTCGGCGCATACCGGTGCTTTTTTCTCGTGTTCGCCATGACAAGCTAAACAGCTGGCGCCCTGGTTGTAGTGGAACGATTTGTGAGGATTGGCTTCTTCGATAGCAAGCTTTGACTCATCGATCTCTATACTGTTGATGTCGCCATGACATTCGACGCAGGCGCTATCTGTCGCATTCTTTTTTCCTGAACCTTGATGGCAACTCTGACAACCATCTTCATAGATAAACTCATGATTGGTTCGGCCTTCAGTCTTGCCCTTCATTTTCACTAAATCGCCGGCAAAAGCGCTCGTTGACAGGGATAGTCCTACGAGTAAAGCCAATAGTAATTTGCTCATGTTGATCACCCCTGCACGTCGCTTTTAATAGTTTCAGATACAACGATACCCATCGCCACACATTCCAGACAGGAGGTCGAACTCAATCGTGCCTCGCCGTGGACGCCACCGGAAACTTCGCCGATGGCATAGAGTTTTTTGATAGGCTTCATGGAGCGACCATCGATAACCCGGGCACCAATATCAGTCTTTAAGCCACCCATGCAGTAGTGCACCTTAGGCCAGACTCGAGATACGACGAACGGCGGCTTTAGCTCGACAGCCGTATCCATCTTACGATCGAAGAGAGGATCTTGGCGCTGTTGCACATGCTGGTTATGTTGCTTGACCGAGTCTTTCAGGGACTGCAAGGGCACCTTAAATTGCTTTGCCATCTGCTCTAGGCTATCGACCTTCCAAGCCATCTTGTCGCGTAAGGCGCGCACGACTCTGTCATCGCCAATATGATCGTCATGGTTAAAGAACACGATAGGATATGCTGGAGAGCCGTCTTGATAGCGGTTCTTCATGATAGCTTCCGAGCAGGTCTTGCGATCTGCGCGTTCGTTCATGAAACGCTTGCCGTTGAGTACGCTGACTGCCAT
Organism: Shewanella sp.; assembly: GCA_004195335.1. Taxonomy (GTDB): domain Bacteria; phylum Pseudomonadota; class Gammaproteobacteria; order Enterobacterales; family Shewanellaceae; genus Shewanella. The sequence continues at coordinate 1,780 of SDWK01000871.1, read as the reverse complement.
ACCTTCATGCCAACTGATAGACAGGAGTGCAACCGACCAACCGAAGCCACCTTCGTCGGGTGAACCCCAATGGCCGGTTTGAATGAGATTTAGGTGAACCGGCAGTGCGCCATGGGCCATAGCGGTTAGCATGACTTCACCTGTCGCGCCTAAGGCATTGGTCCCATCGAGTGTTGGATCCAGAGATGGGTCGACAGCGGCGCGCAGCTCCATATTGCGGGCAAAGCCACCATTGGCGAGAACAACCGCCTTGTTTGCCTTGATGAAGATGCTCTTACCGGTTGTTAGATCTGGGAAACGGTAGTTTTGACGTACCTTAAGTCCGATGATCTCCTGTCCATCCATGATGAAATCTTCGATGTAATGTTGGAGGCGATAATCGATCCCCTCTTTTACACCGGCTTCATAGAGTTTAGTGGTGATGTCACCGCCAGTGCCGTGTTGAGTTCTTATTGCGCGAGCCTTGTTATGGCCACCGACCTGAATGTTAAAGCCTTCACGGAACTTAACACCTGTTTCGATACACAGCTGGTAAACGTCCAGTGCATGGTTGGCAATATTGCTCAGTATGGCCTCATTGGCCATGCCTCGCCCCGAAATCATCTGATCCGAGACTAACTCTGCCGGGCAGTCATCGGTTATTCCCTGGGCGAGTTGGATTGGATTTTTAGGGATCGCCAACCAGCCGCCATTGATAGCCGAGTTACCACCGATAACCTGCATTTTTTCTAGCACCAGCACTGAGCCGACACCACTACGCTTAGCATTTAACGCCGCAGAAAGTCCTGCAAACCCTGAGCCAACAACAATCACATCGGCCGATTCGTTCCACTTTATCTCGCCGCACTCGCTGGCCATGACAGTACCCGGCATAGTCGATGCCAGCCCGCCCAGTGCCGCACCAGCACCCAGTTTTAAAAAATTTCTTCTATCTTGCATTTGTGTACCCTCAACTTAGGAATGACACCAAGATAAAGGGAACCAGGGGCATTAAAGGTGAACTAAATCACGGGATTTTTTCAGTGACAAACTTATTCGTGAGTCATGTCTCGAATAAATTTACTCGCGGCTAACGCCGTAGTGCACAGCTTGTAAAAATGTTGAAGGAATTCTATATAGGATGACTAAACTTTGCCGGAATGTTTATATGACGTGATTCACAAAGGCCATGAATAACTCTTCATTTACGTGAGATATCTCCCGATTGTTAATGGTGTCGCTATATCATCAGGTAAAGCTGAGACCATACTCATGGCATATAGAGACAGAGAGTATGTAAGATGAAATGCCCGACAGATGCACTACCTACACTAAGGTGTAATCAAATTTTAGATGCCGCAGAGTATCTGATTGAATCACAGGGAGTGGTATCTTTTAAGTTTTCGCAACTCGCGAAGGAAGTGGGCTGCTCTACGGGAACCTTGTATAAGTTTTTTGAGCGGAAAGAGGATGTCTTAGTCTGCCTGTTTCTCAGGAGTGCGACCTCTAATCATCTCACTATTTTTATCGAACAGTACCCTGATCTGACAGCCCAAGAGAAAGTATTACTGCCGATCTTGTTTACATTCGAAACCATCAAGCGCAGCAAAAGTTTCTTTACCTTGCGGTCCGTGTCGGTCAATACCATGGTTTGGCAACTGGCCAGTGATGAGAAAGTAGAGCGTTTTAAGAAGCGCATCAATGCATTCTGGGAGTGGTTTACCGCATCACTTACAGAGGCCGTACAAAATGGGGAGTTAGAGGCCACACCTCTGCAGGTGAAGGAGTTGGTGCAGGGCAT
>SDWK01000503.1 GCA_004195335.1 Shewanella sp. | reverse complement strand
CCATTCTGCCCGACTATTGCGTGCAGCGAATTGGATAAATGCTTTCCAGTCGACTGCGGAAAGGAGCGTGACCCACACAGAGACAAACCAGCTCTATCCCATGTTTAGCGTGGGAGCTTGACAGTGGGGCCCGATTAAAGGAGCCGCCACTTAAAAAGAACTTGTTTGTTGGTCAGCGTGTAGGTTTGACCAGTATCAGCATCGAAAACTTACCAGCTACAAATCGATTAAAGCCCTTACTTAAGGGGGATAGAAGCAGGACCAGGTGGTCAAAATTGGTCGCATATAGGGGTAAAAAGAGTCTGCTGATCAACATCACCATTCTGCGCGCTCTCCAGAAACGACCGGAGCTGCTTATGTAGTATTTTCAGGCGGAAGAAAATTCAGTATATTGCAGTGTGATATGCTCGGTATTAACATGCTAGGTTAATAATTAGCGGAAAGGCTTTTAGATCAGTCAATTCGATGTGGTGGGTGTAAACGCAGGTACTCTTTAACTGCCTTAACGAATTCTTGAGTTAGTCCTGATTGTACTTTATGGGCCGGAAAACCAAGGGCATAACTAACCTGAATGCTCGGGTGCAGAGGTCTGATAACAACTCCTGAGTTGATCCAGGGGTGTGCAGAGAAGGGTTCAATAATACTCAAGCCTAAACCTTTAGCTACCAAGCTGTAAGCGGTATGTGCTTGCTGCGTGAAAATTTGGGATTTGGGGACAACGCCTGCTTGTTGAAATGCTCTCTCTACTTTACTCCAGTCCACCGGGCCAGAGGGTAGCAAACTTATAAATTTTTCACCGTGAAAGTCACTTAACTCGAGAGAGTCCTTTTTAGCCAAAGGGTGTTTTTCCGGGATAGCGCAAACAAAATTAGTTTCAATTAGTGATTCTTGCTTAACGCCTGATGAGATAGCTAACGGAAAGGTAAATGCAATATCGGTGATTTGTGACTGCAGGCTCTCTAGAATATCTGCAGGAAATTGCACAACCAAATCGATCATTACCTTAGGTCTTTTTTGTAAAAATAACTCGATAGCACCAGGTACGAGGCTGGTTGATAATGATGGCGTGCTGCTGATATGTAGATGGCCGGTAAGCTCGTTACGGATCCGAGTTGCAGTATTTTCAAGTTTATCTAACCCGATAAAGGATTTCTCGACATCGCTATAAAAAAGGATGCCTTCCGGGGTAGGCTGTAGCCTTCCCGCCGAGCGGTCAAACAGCTTGAAACCTAAATTGGATTCAAGGTCGGCCACTAACCGACTAGTAGATGGCTGGGTGATGCATAAGTGCTCAGCTGCACCAGTTATAGTGCCAGTGAGCATAGTTGCCCGAAAAGCTTCAACTTGACGAAATCGCATAGGTAACCATTTAGTGTTATTGGCTTGAGTCGTTGTAAATACTGGTGCTCGGCTATCAGGTGCTGTCCTCTCTGGTTGAGCCCTTAACTGTTCTGCGTCGTTGAATTCTCGCACCCGCTCTTAATAATTCTTACGCCGGAGGGCGGCGCAGTTCTCCGGTTGTGTACAGACGTAAGAATAAACGTGATGTCTATGTACTATGTTGCATTTATAGTGTTTTTCTAGCTATTTTCAACAGCTTACTATCGCTTCTCATGCTCCACTTGATGCCAGCAAGGATTCCAGTACGTGCTGCTATTAAACAATATTTAGCAGATTGTTGATATAGCATTAACGCATAGTGTGCCCTGTTTTCTCTATTTGACACTATGCCATCTTTCACTTCTAATCAATGCAAGGGTAATCGTCCACTGTGATGGGGGGCGATAAAATTACTTTTTGATGTATCTGCTTGACAATCCAAAACGACTATAGGAGCCAGTGGCGTGCAATTTACACCTACCGAAATGCTTAAAAAGCTGGTGTCATTCGATACAGTATCCAGTAAATCCAATATGGAGTTGATTAACTTCGTTGCTGAGTATCTGGCTTACTATGATGTTGGACATAAGCTGGTTACTAACGATGATGGCAGTAAGGCCAATTTGATGGCCACGATTGGGCCTAATGTAGAAGGCGGCGTGATTCTATCAGGCCATACGGATGTAGTTCCGGTCGACGGCCAGCCGTGGGACACAGATCCTTTTGAGGTGGTATTAAAAGATGGTCGTTTATATGGGCGTGGTACGTCTGATATGAAAGGCTTTATCGCAATTGTCCTTGCGCTAGTACCGGAAATGCTAGCTAAAGGCATGAGTTTCCCAATTCACCTTGCTCTTTCATATGATGAAGAAGTTGGCTGTGCCGGTGCACCACCTATGGTACGCAAGATGGCGGCTGAATTACCCTCAGTGCGAGCGGTAATTGTTGGTGAACCAACCAGTATGAAGGTTGTTAGTGCCCATAAAGGTATTTGTGCTCTTGAAACAGAAGTCATCGGGTATGAAGCGCATTCAAGTCAGACTCATCGTGGAGTCAGTGCGGTAATGACGGCGTCCCATCTAATTGAGTTCATCGCAAATATGATGGAAGAAAATAAACAAATATCTTCTGATATTGCGATGGAACCGCCATATACCACTCTGCATGTAGGTACGGTGCATGGAGGTACGGCAATGAATATTATCTCCCGTCAATGCGTATTCCAGTGGGATATCAGATATATCCCAGGAAATGATCCGCAATCTTTCGTCCAGCGGTTCCGTGACTATTGTTCGGATAGCGTATTACCACCGATGTTAAAAATTTCCGACCAATGTTCAATTCGCACAGAGGTTCTGGTCTCCACTCCGGGCTTGGCTCCGGAAGATGAAGGCAAGGCAGAAAAGTTATGCCACCAACTGCTGGGTGATGATGAATCTAGCATGGTGGTATATGCGGCTGAAGCCGGTTTGTTCCAGCAAGCTGGATTCTCTACAGTAATTTGTGGGCCTGGTTCGATTGATCAGGCGCATAAGCCCAATGAATATATAGATGTATCACAGTTAGAAGAAGGCACGGAGTTTATTCGCAATTTAATAAATTGTTTATCTCAACATAACATAAACGCTTAGTTGCTTTTTCGTTATGCCTCATAATTATATCGGAAGAAATATAATGAAAATAAATAATACATTGAAAAAAGGTCTGCTAGGATTTGCGATAGCCGGCATGGCTATGTCTACAGTCGCTGAAGCGAAAACTTTTCGCTGGGCTTTCCAAGGGGATGTTCAGTCATTAGATCCTTATGTGCTGAATGAGACATTTACGCTTGGGTTTTTGGGCAATGTGTATGAAGGGTTAACGGCTTATGATGAGAACTTGGCCGTCGTTCCCGCTCTGGCTGAGTCTTGGGAAAATGTGAGCCCGAATAAGTGGGTTTTTAATCTGCGTAAAGGGGTAAAGTTTCACGAAGGTGGTGATTTCACTGCTGATGATGTGATTTTCTCATGGAAGCGTTCCTTGAGTGAAGGCTCTGGGATGAAAGATTATGGTTCCAAAGCTAAAAACATTGTAAAGATTGATGACTATACAGTTGAAATTGAAACGCCAGCTCCAAACCCGATCCTTCCTCAGGTGCTAACATTCTTGTATATGATGGACAAAGAGTGGTCTGTGGAACATAAAACCACCGTGTCCAGCAATGTTAAAAGCGGTAGTGCCACGGCGAACCATGCCAATACCCATGCCAATGGCACCGGTCCATTTTTGATTAAAACACGTCAACCTGATGTTAAGACACTTTTTAACCGTTACCAAAACTATTGGGGAAATCCTAAGACTAACGTCGATGAAGTGGTGTTTACACCAATTTCTCAAGCTTCTACCCGAGTGGCCGCATTGATCTCCGGTGAGTTGGATCTGGTATACCCCATTCCGGTTCAGGATTGGAATCGCCTTGAAAATTCCGCTGGAGTGAGACCATTGAATGGTCCAGAGGCACGGACCATATTTCTAGGCATGGACCAACATCGTGATGAGCTGCTTTACTCAACGGTTAAAGGTAAAAATCCGTTTAAGGATGTGCGCGTGCGCAAGGCGTTTGCGCATGCTATTGATCTAAATACGATCAGTAAAAAGGTGATGCGTGGAGCATCGACTCCATCTGGTTTGATGGTTGCCAAGCAAGTCAATGGGCATAGTTCAGAGCTGAACAAGCCTTATGCTTACGATCGTAAAAAAGCTAAAGAATTATTGACCGAAGCAGGGTATGCCGATGGTTTTGGTATCACCATGGACTGTCCAAATGATCGTTATGTTAATGATGAAAAAGTTTGCCAGGCAGTAGCCAGTATGTTGGCAAAAGTAGGTGTCAAGGTTGATTTGCTCGCACAACCTAAGTCCAAGTACTTTGCTAAAGTACTTGCACAAAATAATTATGACACCAGCTTTTACCTTTTAGGTTGGACGCCAGGTACTATCGACTCTCATAACGTTATGGAAATCCTGCTCTCGTGTCAAAATAAGGTAACCAAATCTGGCATGTTCAACTTGGGCAACTATTGCAATGAGCGCGTCGACGAAATCACCCAGCTGGTTGAGAAAGAAACAGATCAGGGTAAACGTCAAGCTCTGATCAACGAAGCCTTTACCATTGTGAAGAATGAGGTGGGGTACTTACCTCTGCATCAGCAGCCTCTTTCATGGGGTATCAGAGCGGATGTTACAGTAGCTCAGCGTGCAGATAACGTTCTTGACTTCCGCAGCGTGGTTGTTCCTTAATCCTTGCGCAAGACGTACTTTAAGCGGCAAGCTAGTCGCTTAAAGTGCAGCTTGGAAGATTTGGCACAAACTCTTAAAGACGCCAAATTCCAGGATCTGGTTTTGAGTATATTCCCCAGGTACAGTGCTTGAAGCCAGTCGCATGTCGGCAGTAAATCATCAGCACTTACGGCAGCATGATATTAATAAATCGTATAACGCTATAAATCATTGGTTTTATTCGCGTGGGTGGGTGGTAGATGCTTCTTTTTATATCGCAACGAATATTTCAATCTTTGCTTGTCATGATGACTGTTGCCTTCATAGCTTTTAGTTTATTTAGTTATGTGGGTGATCCGGTTAACAACCTAGTAGGGCAAGACACTACGCTGGAAGATCGGCAAGTTTTACGAGAGCAGTTGGGTCTTAATGATAATTTTCTAGTCCAGTTTGGCCGTTTTGTAAAGAATGTGACGCAAGGGGATTTCGGGACTTCTTACCGCCATCGTCGACCTGTGAGCGAGCTGATTGTTGAGCGGTTACCCGCAACCTTAGAGTTAGCCCTGTTATCTTCTGTAGTAGCCTTGATCGCGGGGGTTGCCATGGGGGTATATACCGCACTTAATGTCGATGGGGTGGTATCGAAACTCTTAATGAGCCTATCCCTACTAGGGGTATCCCTGCCTACATTTCTCATAGGTCTCCTGCTGATCTTTGTTTTTGGGGTGGTTCTTCAATGGTTACCCAGTTTTGGCCGAGGCGAGGTGGTTCAGATTGGTTGGTGGAGTAGCGGCTTATTTACCGTCTCCGGATTAAAAGCCTTGATTATGCCTACTATTACCCTCGCATTATTTCAGATGACGCTGATTATGCGACTGGTGCGAGCGGAGATGTTGGAAGTCTTACGCATGGACTTTATTAAATTCGCCAAAGCACGCGGACTATCTGATCGGGCGATACATCTTAGGCATGCTTTAAAAAACACCATGGTGCCTGTGATTACTATTACCGGCTTGCAGCTCGGTTCTATTATTGCCTTTGCCATTATTACCGAAAGTGTTTTCCAATGGCCGGGTATGGGGCTGTTATTTATACAGGCAATCAGTGAAGTTGATATTCCTGTGATGGCTGCTTATTTGGTAATGATCGCAGCTTTCTTTGTCACGATTAATTTTATTGTGGACATTCTTTATCTGGTAGTCGACCCACGCTTGAGAATCGACAAAACTAGTGCTAACGCGTAGGGGCTATGTGAATATGAGTAGTGTTAAAGAGTGGTTGACGCGTTTTTTTGATAGCGATCTTTGGTATGGCTTTAAGAAATCTCCCGTAGTAGTAATCTCAGCAATTGTTACTCTACTAATGATTGTCCTAGCTTTTGGGGCCCCCCTGTTTGCTCCTCATGATGTCTTTGATTTGGCCGTAATCGATATTATGGATGCCAGTTTGCCACCTGCTTGGAATACTGAATATGGCGATAGTCGATTCCTGTTGGGGACGGATGATCAGGGACGAGATATTTTATCAACCATTATTTATGGTGCGCGTATTTCATTGTTGGTGGGTTATTCATCGGTAATATTTGCGATGTTATTGGGTGTTACCCTCGGTTTGATAAGTGGTTATGTGGGTGGTCGTGTTGATGCTGTCATTATGCGTATCGCTGACATACAGCTGGCTTTTCCTGCAATTCTGTTGGCTCTGTTAATCGATGGTGTTGCGCGCGGTTTACTACCACGTGAAATGCATGATGATTTGGCCCTTTATGTATTGATCTTTGCGATTGGGATTTCTGGCTGGGTGCAGTATGCCCGTACGGTTCGTGGTTCAACCATGGTCGAGAAGCGTAAAGAATATGTTCAAGCGGCACAGGTGATTGGCATTCCGCCTTTTATCATCCTTATTCGTCACTTGTTGCCTAATGTAATGGGACCTGTGTTAGTTATTGCCACCATCCATATGGCACTCGCGATTGTTACTGAGGCTACTTTATCCTTCCTTGGGGTTGGGGTACCACCAACCACCCCTTCCTTAGGTACTTTGATTCGGATTGGTAATGATTACCTCTTCTCTGGCGAATGGTGGATCACTTTCTTTCCTGGGTTGGCGCTAGTGTTGTTGGTATTATCCATTAACCTACTAGGCGACTGGTTACGCGACGCATTAAATCCGAAATTGCGATAAGGGAAATATAATGGCGTTATTAGATGTAATTAATCTTCGAATTGAATTTCCTAACCGTCGTGGCAATTTTGTTGCTGCAGATCGGGTGTCATTTAATCTTCAGCCTGGAGAAGTTCTTGGTTTGGTAGGGGAGTCAGGCGCCGGTAAGTCAACAATCGGAAATGCTATTATTGGCTTGCTGGAATCTCCTGGGTTTATCGCTGACGGTGAAATACACTTAAAAGGGCAGCGTATTGATAACCTCAGTGAGGCCAAGAAAAACTGTTTACGCGGTAAACGCATCGGGATGATATTTCAGGATCCACAAACTTCCCTAGACCCATTGCAAACCATCGAGCAGCAGTTGGTCGAAACTATTAATGTGCATCTGCAGTTAGGCAGAGCAAAAGCCAAAAAATATGCAGTAGATCTGCTTGAGCAAGTTGGTATTCCAGATCCTGAGGTGCGGATCAAACTGTATCCGCATCAATTTTCTGGAGGAATGCGCCAACGCGTAGTTATAGCTTTAGCCCTATGTGCGGACCCGGAAGTGATTATTGCGGATGAGCCGACAACCGCATTGGATATATCTATTCAGGCACAAGTTCTCGAATTAATGAAAAATCTGTGCCGCCAGAAGCAAGTCGGTATGATTATTGTGACCCATGATATGGGTGTGATTGCGGATATCGCCGACCGTGTCGCGGTTATGTATCGTGGCAATTTAGTTGAGCAGGGTACTACCGAAAAGATACTCGGTGACCCGGACCATCCTTATACTAAAAGCTTGATTAGTGCGGTTCCGCCACCGGATCGTTGCTTATACCGGTTCCCATTGGTGACTTATATTGAGGATGTTCAGGAACGTTCAGGTGATCTGGATCTCTCTAATCACTGGTTAGGGCAAAAGCGTGAGTTTGCGAATACCAGCGAAAATATTATTAAAGTCAATGACCTCTCGATGCGTTTCGTGGTCAAGCCTTCCATTTTTGCCAAAAACAGGAAGTACCTAGATGCGGTTAAAGGTGTTTCCTTTGATATACAGGAGGGTAAGGTTTTTGGTTTGGTGGGTGAAAGCGGTAGCGGTAAGTCAACGATAGCGAGAATGATTGCCGGGCTTTATCAGCCAAGTGGCGGTTCAATTTATTTTGACGGTGTTGATCTTACCCAAGAAAAAGATCTAAAACCATTTCGTCATCAAATGCAGATGATCTTCCAAGATCCCTTTTCGTCGCTAAATGGCCGTATGCGCGTGATAGACATTATTGCTGAGCCTATTCGCTTTCATAAAATGGTCTCTACCCAGAAAGAGGTAGAACGCTGTGTTGTTGACTTGCTTGAGATTGTAGGTCTGGGTCGGAAATCCGCAAACAAATATCCCCATGAATTTTCTGGTGGTCAGCGACAGCGTATTGCCATTGCCAGAGCATTAGCTACTCGGCCAAGGTTCTTGATTTGTGATGAACCAACTTCTGCACTCGATGTTTCAATACAGGCGCAGATTTTAAACTTGTTGAAAGATTTACAGGAAGAGTTAAATCTTACCATGTTATTTATTAGTCATGACTTGCCCGTGATTCGTAGCATGTGTGATCGAGTTGGAGTGATGAAGTTGGGTCAGTTATGCGAAGTCTCAGACACAGAAACTTTATTTGAAAATCCACAGCACTCCTATACCCAGGAACTTGTAGGCTTGATGCCAAAATTGGATATGTTAAGGGCTTATGATGAAATTAAAATCCGCTCGGCAGCTATTAATCAGCCGGTAGCCATCTGTGGTTAAGATGAACAATGGGGCCTAAATAATGACAACACTCTATCATGGTGGCTTGGTATTTGACGGGAAAGGAATTTTATTAGAGCAGCATGGTGTGCTGGTCGATGCTGAGCGTATCTCCAAAGTGGCGCCACTTGGTGTTTTTGACAATTACTCCGGGAAAGTCGTCGATACGACGGGCGCAACCTTGATGCCTGGGTTAGTTGATTGCCACGTGCACCTCTGCTTTACACCCAGTGCCGATCCGGACGCAACATTATCCTCACAGTCAGCGGGTGAGATAACCATGACTGCGTTGGCGAATGCTCAGACAACATTAAGCAACGGCGTCACTGCTGTGCGAGACTGCGGGGGTAAGGACTTTCTAGAATTTGCGGTCCGAGACGCTATCAATCGGGGTCTCTTTGATGGTCCTACCATTTATGCGTCCGGTCAAATGATTTGTATGACTGGTGGTCATGGGAGTCGTTGGGGGCGTGTTGCCGATGGTTGCGATAATGTTATTACTGCAGTGCGTGAGCAAATTCATCGTGGCTGTGACATGGTTAAAATCATGGCTACGGGTGGTATTTTGACACAGGGTGTCGAGCCTGAGGATTCGCACTATTCGGCTGAAGAAATGCTAGCTGGTGTAGCTGAAGCTAAACGTTTCAGACGCCGTACTGCTTCTCATGCACAAGGCACGGAGGGTATTTTAAATGCGGTGCGTGCCGGAATCGATTCGATAGAGCATGGCATTTTTTTGGATGATCGCTGTATTGAAGAGATGCTCAAAAATGGAACTTATCTGGTACCAACGATAGCCGCCTTAAAGAACATTCTTATCAACAGTGGCGCCGGAATTCCGGCGTATGTAGTTGAAAAAGTTGAACGTATGGCCGAGCAGCATCGGCGCTCATTCCTGGCCTTCTATCAAGCAGGAGGAAAAATCGCATTAGGGACTGATGCTGGCACGCCATTTAACAATCATGGTAAAAATTCCCAAGAACTGGCACATATGGTTGAGTTTGGAATGAGTGAAAAGGATGCTCTGATAGCCGGGACATTTAACGGTGCTGATCTGATGGGGTTGAAAGACACCGGTAATATTGTTGCGGGAGCTGTTGCTGATTTGTTAATAGTAGAAGGAAACCCGTTGCAGGATATCAGCTTGGTAGCTGATAGCAGCAATCATCGAATGGTATTAAAGGCAGGTAAATTAGTTAAAGACTAATGTTTATTAGTCTTTAACTGTGCTGATCGTTACGGTATTTTTCAAGATAGTTGGCACTTTAGCCTGGTAGATCAACTCAAGTCTGGCAGCAGCCAGTAATCGTAAGAATATGATTCTTAAGTGTTGGATTTACCGTGACCTGCTGATGCTTTGGGATACTTCCCCGGGTGGGCGCTCATCTTATTTCCGTCGCTGTCCGGTGATTAATCCCTGTCTCATTTAGAGTACTTATATAGGCCTATCTGACCCTATTTATCAGCCGTTCATGGTCACTGTTTTCATCACTTGCGCTGTTTTCGACCATTTTTCCGTTCTATCAGTGCCTTCAGACACAGCGCTGGACCCAGTTTTTCATCCCGCTGCTAAATCTAATTCTTTGGTTTCCGCTAATCATGATGGAAGGCTTGGCTCGCTCCGTGATAGGTGTCGTTCTACCACTTTTGCGGTATGGCTAATGCTTAAAACCCGCTCTCAAAACCGTTTATGCTTACAAAAAACAATAACTCAGTTATCAGTTGAAGGCTTTCTCAATGATTAATAACGATGCATTGAACTACCCCTATTCCTCTCGCCGAACGGCGACCTATGCTAAGAATGGAATGGTCGCGACATCACAGCCGCTGGCGGCACAAGCAGGCCTTGACATGCTGAAAAATGGCGGTAACGCCATTGACGCCGCGATTGCCACTGCAGCTGCGCTAACCGTGGTTGAACCGACAGGCTGTGGTATCGGCGGCGATGCTTTTGCCTTGGTTTGGGTTAAAGGTGAACTGCATGGCCTTAATGGCAGCGGTCCATCTCCCGCAGCGATGACTGCAGCAACCGTTAAAGCGCAAGGGTTTGACAGTATGCCACTTTACGGTTGGACTCCCGTAACTGTACCAGGCGGCCCTGCCAGCTGGGTTGTGCTTTCAGAACGCTTCGGTAAATTACCTTTCGAACAATTGATGCAACCCGCTGTTGACCTGGCACGTAAAGGATTTCCGGTTTCACCCACGGTCAGTTTCTTATGGAACAAGGCAGCCAAAACCTTTAGCAAGGCACTTGAAGGTGACGCAACGGCTGCTTGGGCTGAGACCTTTACGCCCAAAGGAAAAGCCCCTCAACCCGGTGAACTGTTCTACTCAGAAGCTCATGCCAAGACCCTTGAACTGATAGGAAAAACAAAGGGAGATGCGTTCTACCGTGGCGAACTCGCGGAAAAAATTGATGCGTTCTCTCGCGAAACGGGTGGCTTTTTGCGCGCTGAGGATCTTGCTGCGTATCAGCCCGAGTGGGTCAAGCCGGTCAGCGTCAATTACAAAGGTTACGACGTATGGGAGATTCCTCCGAATGGCCAGGGAATGGTTGCGTTGATGGCGTTGAACATCCTCAAAGATATCGACCTGTCTGATCGAGACTCGTTGGATACGCATCACAAACAGATCGAAGCGATGAAACTCGCGTATATCGATGGCCAGAAATACATTACCCAGCCTGACAAGATGAGCGTCAGCGTTGAAGCGATGCTGTCAGACATTTACGCCGCTGAACGACGGGGGCTGATCGGAGAACAGGCACTGATGCCAGAAGCGGGTAAACCCAAGTCCGGCGGTACGGTCTACATCGCCTGTGCAGATAATGAAGGCAATATGGTCTCCTTTATCCAGAGCAACTACCACGGCTTCGGTTCCGGCGTTGTTATTCCAGAGACGGGTATCGCGATGCAGAACCGTGGCCATAACTTCTCATTGGATCCTAACCATGACAACTACCTTGAACCCGGTAAAAAAACCTACCACACCATCATCCCCGGCTTTATCAGCAAGGGTAAAGAAGCTGTTGGTCCTTTCGGCGTCATGGGCGGATACATGCAGCCACAGGGTCATGTTCAAGTCGTTATGAATATGGTCAATTTCGGGCTCAATCCACAAGCGGCACTTGATGCCCCGCGTTGGCAGTGGATGGCCGATAAAAATGTTGGTCTCGAGCATCAGGTTCCACTGCATATCGCTCAAGGCTTAAGCGCCAAAGGTCACCACGTTGAAGTTGCGTATGATCTGACGAGCTATGGCCGAGGACAGATCATCGTACGAAACCCGGTAACGGGTGTTTTATGCGGCGGAACAGAAGCCCGCACCGACGGCCATATCGCTGCTTGGTAATATACACACAAGGACGGGGGCAACACTCGGACTTTTCCGCAAGGTTGTATTCAATCCAATGAAAACACACTGGCATTTATTTCAGGCGTTCTTTAGCTACGGTATTTTCGGGTTTGGCGGCGGACAATCGATGATTCGGTAATCCCCCCGAAAACTGAACGTCGCCTTTGTGTCGACAAGAGCCTTTTACTGAAACAATTTCCGCTCCCTCGAACGTCTGCTATTGGTGATCTGCACTTAGATCAGTAGCTACTCAGTCTTCGCCAAGAACAAGAATAATTCTGTTTCTTATTCGCAGCGAAGGCTACGGCTTCTAAGTCGTAGTTTTTTCCAACGGCGCTAGCATCAGAGCATCGCACAACATGATTCCTCGCCATGAATCGAAATCAGTTCTACAAGCTGCAGCACGAGCCAAACCGCACTCTCATCCAAACCATCATCCTGAACTCCGACAAGACAGTTAGAACGCTCTCAGACTGCGACAAACGCACGCTCGCCGTACAAATAATAACGAGCAACGGGACGTACTATAGGGAAGGATCAGCTGCTTAAAAGCGCGGACAAGCTGCGACATAGCACCCGTTTTCAAGAGCAATTTACCAAAGCTTCTGGGTGCCCCAAAGTGTTTTAGCCAACACACAAGCTACAGCCTTCTCTCCTCTCCCGCACTCACTCTCATTAATTTTATTGAAAAATTCGTCTGCGACCCATTGTACTAATACACTATATTCGTAGATGGCTTGTTCAGCTAGAGTAAGTTCATATTTCCAAGAACGGATTAAACTACTCATGGAACGAACACTTCTGCAAAGACTGACCATTACAACTGCTACTGTACCTATCAGCTCACTTCACTTGATCAAAATAACACAAACTGAAAAAATCTTAGCCTCTTAAAATAAAACATCGTTACACATTTTGTGCGCCCCAATTAAACAATCATCGCAGCAACGTTTGAGTAAAAATAAATGACGACCGAACAAGCTTATTTTTTTACCGTTGCATTAATAAATTTGGTTTTAGCTTTCTCAGGGACAAGAATTAATGATCCTGAAGGAAAACAGAAATCCATCTTATTCTTCATCATCGCCTTTTCAGCAAATTTTCTTAGCTGGTTTATATATGTGTTTGATATAAATATATTTTTAAAGATAATTTCTGTAACATTATCTTCTGTATTCATCTGGAGCATGGT